>JAQGNA010000641.1 GCA_028292075.1 Rhodoferax sp.
GTGACCCAATACCTGTTCCCGTGGTTTACGCTGATCCCGCCGTTCGGCCACCATGCACTTGGCGGCCACGTCTGGGTGCCCATCGACGACCATAGCTGCTGGGCCTGGAGCATCAACTTCCACGCGAACAAGCCGTTGTCGGACGAAGACCGGCGCGCCATGGAAATGGGCAAGGGCATCCATTGCGAATACGAGTCCGGCAGCTGTCGGCCACGCGCCAACAAGGACAACGAGTACATGATCGACCGCGTCGCACAGAAGGAAAAGCGCGCCTACAGCGGCGTGTTCGGCTTCGCGATGCAGGACGCGTCGCTGCAGGAAAGCATGGGGACGATACAGAACCATGAAGCCGAACATCTGCTGCCGACCGACAAGGCCATCGTGCTGGCACGCCGCATGCTGCAGGAGTCGGCGCTGGGACTGGAGCAGGGCCTGGAGCCGCCCGCGCTCGATAGCGCCGCGCAGCACGTGCGCGCCGCCGGGGTGCTGCTGGACCGTGCGGCGAGTCCGATGGAATGGGCCAAGGAGCACCTGGCCGACGCGAATACGCAACCGGTATATTCGGTGTAAGCCAGCTTTCCTACTATAAAAGCGACAGGAGACAGTATGAAGATCATGCAACGCGTCATTGCCGGCGCACTGTGCGCCGCAGGCCTCGGTGCGGCAGTGCCGGCCAGCGCGGAAGAATGGGCGCCCACCAGGCCGGTGCGCATCATCGTGCCCATTACCGGAAGCACCAACGACGCACTGGCGCGCATGGTTGCAGAAAAGCTCAACACCGCGCTGGGCCAGCCGGTGTATGTGGAGAACAAGCCCGGCGCTGGCGGCAACATCGGCGCGGACCTGGTCGCCAAGTCGCCGCCGGACGGCCAGACGCTGCTGGTCGGCTATAACGGCCCGCTGGCCATCAACCCGACACTGTTCGCCAGCATGCCCTTCGACCCGGTCAAGGACCTGGCGCCCATCACCCTGGCCGTGACCACGCCGCAGTACCTGGTCGTCAACAGCGACCTGCCGGTGAAGACGGTGGCTGAACTGGTCGCCATGGCCAAGGCCGATCCGAAGAAACTTTCCTACGCCTCGGTCTCGGTCGGCAGCGCCTCGCACCTGACGATGGAAATGTTCAAGTCCGCCGCCAAGGTCGACATCACGCACGTGCCCTACAAGGGCGCGGCGCCTGCGCTGACCGACCTGGTTGCAGGCACCGTGCAGACCGCCTTCATGGTGCCGGGCAATGTGCAGCAGTTCGTCAAGCAGGGCCGGCTGCGGATACTGGCGTCGAGCGGCGCCAAGCGTTTCGAGACCACGCCGAATGTGCCGACCATGATCGAGTCCGGTTACCCGAACTTCGTTGCCCTCTCGTGGATAGGCTTCCTGGCGCCGGCCGGCACGCCGAAGCCCATCATCGACCGCTACAACAAGGAAATCAACAAGATCCTCAACATGCCCGATGTGCACCGCAAGCTCAGGGAAATGGAGTTCGACGTGGTAGCCAGCTCGCCGGAAGAATTCGGCCAGTGGATACGCGCCGAAGTCCCGCGCTGGGGCAAGGTCATCAGGGACACCGGGACCAAGGCGGAATAGGGTGACGACAGCCAGGGGAAGGCTCGCAGCCAGGACCGCGCTGATCACCGGCGGCGGCGCCGGCATAGGCGCCGCATGCGGCCTGCTGTTCTGCGCCGAAGGGGCGGCGGTGACGCTGGTGGACGCCGATGGCGCCGCGCTGGAACGCACCGCCGCACACATCCGCGCCCAACTGCCGCAGGCGCGGGTGAGTTGCTTCACGGCCGACGTGTCCGACGACACACGGGCCGCAGCTGCAGTGCAGTTTTGCGTTGAACAGTATGGCGGCTTGGACATCCTGGTCAATAATGCGGCGATGCGCAACTACGCCGCCATCGCCGACGCCACGCCGGCCGACTGGCTGGCCATGGTGAACGTAAACCTGATCGGCACGGCCAACTACTGCCGGGCTGCGCTGCCGCTGCTGCGCCGCTCGGGCAGCGGCAGCATCGTCAATGTCTCGTCCTGCTACGCCATTACCGGGCGCCGCGGCATGGGCATCTACGACACGACCAAGGCCGGCCAGCTGGCGCTGACCCGCACCCTTGCGCACGAGGAAGCGGTGCACGGCGTGCGGGTCAATGCAGTCTGCCCCGGCTCGACGCTGACCGACTTTCATGTCGGCCGGGCCGAGGCGCGCGGCAAGAGCGTGGAGCAGCTCAAGACAGAGCGCCAGGACACCTCGCTGCTGGGCCGCTGGGCCGCGCCGGAAGAGATTGCCTACCCGATACTCTGGCTGGCCTCTGGCGAGGCGTCTTTCATCACCGGTGCCACGCTGATGGCCGACGGCGGACTGTCGGCGATGTGAGCCCGGCCTGATATCCGCTCTTGCAAAAGCGCGGGAATTGCTGCACTATTGACCCGCATTTTTACCAGCAAGCACAAGCACCCCATGACCTTTGCCCGTTTCCACTTTTATTTTTACTTTAGCTATTCCAGCCCCAAGGCGGAGGAAAAGCGG
>JAQGNA010000647.1 GCA_028292075.1 Rhodoferax sp.
GTGCTTCGACAAGCTCAGCACGAACGGGATATTTCGAACCGTCCGTGCTGAGGGCCCCTATCCGTTTGTACCGAACCCCACCACCCGTTCGTACTCAGCCTGTCGAAGTACCGCAGCCACCCCGCCAAAGTACTTCGACAAGCGCAGCACGAACGGGAGTTTCAACGCCGCCCGATTGCCACCTCTTTCTGAAAGCCCACCCCATGCCCCACCACCCATCCTTCTCCCCCCTTCGCCGCGCCACCCTCGCTGCCGCAGGCCTGGCCCTCTCCCTCGCCACCCTCTCGGTCCAGGCCGCCCCCCAGGTCATCCGCATCGGCGTGGCCACGGCCGGCGGCGGCGACCCGGTCACCTGGGGCGGCTCGCCCGGTGGCGTGGTCCGCGTCAACCAGTGGCTGGAAAAGGAATTCAAACCCTCCGGCGTGCAGGTCGAATGGCTGTTCTTCAAGGGCGCCGGCCCGGCGGTCAACGAGGCCTTGTCGAACAAGCAGATCGACTTCGCCTACCAGGGCGACCTGCCCTCGGTCATCGGCCGCGCCAACGGGCTCAAGACCAAGCTGCTGGTGGTCAGCGGCGCGCGCAACAACCTCTACGTGGTCACGCCGCCGCAGTCCGACATCCGCAGCCTGAAGGACCTGAAGGACAAGAAAGTCTCGATCTTCCGCGGCACCAACGGCCACCTGGTGGCCAACAACCTGCTGCTTGCCAACGGCCTGACCGAACGCGACCTCAAGGCGGTGAACCTCGACACCGGCAGCTCGCAGGCGGCCGTGGTGTCGAACGGCGTGGACGCGGCCTTCGGCGGCTACGAATGGTTCAAGCTGCGTGACCAGGGGCTGGCCAAGGTGATCTACAGCACACAGGGCCAGGACCCGGCCTACACCCGCCAGGCTTCCCTGTTGGTGCGCGAGGACTTCGAGCAGGAGAACCCGGCCGAGGTGCAGCGCGTGGTGGACGTGTTCGTGCGCGCGGCCGACTGGTCGTCCAACGAGGCGAACCGGGCCGAGCTGTTCCGCATCTGGTCGCTGAGCGGTACGCCGGTCGCGTCGTGGGAGGCCGAGTTCGACAAGCAGCCGCTGGCACCCCGCAACTCACCACTCGCTGACGAATTCATCCAGGCGCGCTACAAGGCCGTGGTGGACGACGCCGTCAAGCTCAAGCTGATCCGCCGCTCCGTGCCGGTGGATGGCTGGTTCGACACGAAGTACCTGCGGGCCGCACTGAAGAAGCAGGGCCTCGAGTCGCGCTGGACCGAATACGACGCCAAGGGCCGCGCCAAGCCGGGTGGCGCCTCCGTGGCTTCACGCTGACACCCAGGTGAAGACGCGATGACGCAGACCGCCACCACCCTGCCCGGCCCGGCACCGGCCACGAACGCCCCTGTGCAACCCCGGGCCATCCTGCGCCGTGGCGCGGCCTGGCTCGAACCGCTGTGGCTGCCGACGGCGGTGCTGGCCCTGTGGACGCTCGGCGCGGCCCAGGGCTGGATCTCGGCCCAGGTGCTGCCGCCGCCCGCCTTCGTGGTCGACACGCTGCGCGATCTGGCCACCAGCGGCGACCTCTGGCTGCATGTCTCGGCCAGCCTGCAGCGCGTGCTGGTCGGCTTCGTGGCCGGCAGCCTGATCGGCCTGGCGCTCGGCACGGCGATGGGGCTGTCGCGCAATGTCGAGGCCTATGTGCTGCCGACGTTCAACGCGCTGGTGCAGATTCCGGTGCTGGCCTGGCTGCCCTTCGTGTTGCTGCTGGTGGGCATCGGCGAACCACTGAAATACATCCTCATCGCCAAGGCAGCCCTGGTGCCGGTGGCGCTCAACACCTTGCAGGGCTTTCGGCAGGCGCCGGCGGCACTGCGCGAGGTCGGCGACGTCTATGGCTACAGCCGGCGCCAGCAGGTGCTGGAGATCGTGTTGCCCACCGCCGTGCCCACGCTCTTCACCGGGCTGCGGCTGGGCTTCACCAAGGCCTGGCTGTCGCTGGTGGTGGTGGAGCTGGTGGCGTCGAGCGAAGGCCTGGGCTACCTGATCGTCTACGGCCGACAGCTGTTCCAGCTCGACCTGGTGATGGCCGCGGTGATCGTGGTCGGGGCCATCGGCTTCGCCATCGACCGCCTGCTCGACCTGGCCGAGCGCCATGTCATCGGCCGTGGACCCGCCACCGCAGAAGGAGCGCACTGATGGCCCACACCCTCGACAAGGCCGAGCTGGCGGTGGTCACGCCGCTGGCCCCGCAAGGCAGCCGGCGCTGGCGCGGCCTGGTGCTGCCGGCCGCCGCCATTGCGCTGTGGTGGCTGGCCTCGCGGCTCGACCTGGTGAATTCGGCACTGTTGGTGTCGCCCGTGAAAGTGCTGGAGACGGCGTGGGAGATGCTGACCACCGGCCGGCTCTGGCGCGCCCTCAGCGCCAGCCTGGTGCGTGAGCTCACCGGCTTCTTCATCGGCACCACGGCGGGCCTGGTGCTCGGTGCGCTGCTGGGCCTGTGGCCACGCTTCAACCGCATGGTGGGCCCGAGCTTCAACACCTTCAAGCAGGTGTCGCTGTTCGCGTGGATCCCGCTGATCTCGGTGTGGTTTGGCCTGGGCGATGTGGCCAAGGTGGTGTTCCTCTCGCTGGCCGCGCTGGTGCCGGTGGTGGTGAACACCGCGGGCGGCATCCAGGGCACGCCGGTGAGCCTGCTGGAGGTGGCGCGGGTCTATGGCTACACCCGCTGGCAGACCGTCACGCGGGTGGTGCTGCCCTCGGCCATTCCCTCGATCTTCACCGGCGTGTACCTCGCGCTGATCTATTCATGGCTGGCAACCATTGGCGCCGAGTACCTGCTGGTTTCCGGCCGCGGCGTGGGCAACCTGCTGATCGAAGGCAGCGAGCATTTCCAGATGGACTTGGTGATCTTCGGCATGGCGGTCATCGGCGGCATGGGCTGGCTGATGAACGCATCCGCGCGCGCACTGGAGCGCCGCATTTTCAAAGGAAGAACGACATGACGGACACCCTCGACACCCTGGTGCGGAACGACCTGGACATCCGCGGCGTGGGCAAGCGCTATGCCAGCACGCAGGCCGCCGGCGGCACGCTGCAGGTGCTGCAGGACATCGACCTGCACATCCCGAGCGGCGAGTTCGTGAGCATCGTCGGCGCCAGCGGCTGCGGCAAGTCGACGCTGCTGCGGCTGGTGCTCGGCCTCGACGACGCCTACGAAGGCCAGATCCTGCTGGACGGCGAGCCGATTACCGGCACCGGCCGCGAGCGCGGCATCGTGTTCCAGGACCACCGCCTGTTCCCCTGGCTCACGGTGGCGCAGAACATCGCGGTGGGGCTGCGCAATGCACCGTTCACCGAGGGCCAGAAGCGCCAGCTGGTGGCCGAGCATGTGGCGCTGGTGGGCCTCGAAGGCTTCGAGCGCTCGTACCCGCACCAGATCTCGGGCGGCATGGCGCAGCGCGTGGCCATTGCGCGGGGCCTGGTGAACCGGCCGCGCGTGCTGCTGCTCGACGAACCCTTTGGCGCGCTCGACGCGCTGACCCGCTCGCGGCTGCAAGGCGAGCTGCAGCGCATCTGGCAGAAGGAAAAGATCACCATGCTGCTGGTGACCCACGACGTGGAAGAAGCCGTGTTTCTCGGTGACCAGGTGGTGGTGATGCAGCCGCACCCGGGGCGCATCCGCCGCACCGTGCGGGTCGACTTGCCGCACCCGCGCAACCGCAGCGACCCGGCCTTCATCCGCCTGCGCGACGACGTGCTGAGCGACTTCCTCGACCCGAGCGAACGCGGGCCGAGCGAGGTGATTCCCGCAGCGGCGCCGTCCATCTTTCCTGTCACCGGCCGGCCGCCGCAGTTCGCCTGGTAAGCCCCCATTTTTAGCAACGAGAAAACCCATGCCCAAGACCAAACGCCAGATCAAGCTCGGCGCCTTCCTCATGCAGACCGGCCACCACATCGCCGCCTGGCGCCACCCCGGCGCACAGGCCGATGCCGGCAGCAACTTCCGCCACTATGTCGAGCTTGCCAAAAAGGCCGAGGCCGCGAAGTTCGACGCCATCTTCCTTGCCGACTCGGTGGGCGTGCGCAGCAGCCAGCTGGAATCGCTTTCGCGCACCGCGCGCAGCGACCACTTCGAGCCGCTGACGCTGC
>JAQGNA010000506.1 GCA_028292075.1 Rhodoferax sp.
CGGCCGAGACCACTCCCGTCGAGGAAGACACCGCGCAGCTCGCCATGAGCACGCTGTCGTTTCAGGACTATGTGCGCGAACGCATGCTGCGCCGCCGCCACGAAGCCACCAACGGCCACGGCGACGAAACGCAGGACGGCGCGCCGCTCTTCGAGCCCCGGCCAGCCCCGGCCGCAGTCCCTGCGCCGGTTGCGCGCGCTACCCATGCGGCGCCCTTCACCGCGGCACCGGCACGGCCCCGCGTCGCCGCCCCGGCCCCGGTGGCCGCACAGCCGGCGTCCAAGGGCATCGTCGACGAGCTGCAGGCCATGAAGGAAATGATCGAGGAGCGTTTCAACACGCTGGCCTGGTTGGGCCAGGCCAAGCAGGACCCGATCCAATCGAACCTGATGCTCAAGCTGATCCGCTCCGGCTACTCGCCTGCCCTGGCGCGGGCGGTGCTGGAGCGCCTGCCCGAGGACATCGGCGCGGCGGAATCCGTGCGCTGGCTCATGGAAGTGCTGGAACGCAACCTGAAGACCGACGCCCAGGCTCCCTCGCTCTTCGAACAGGGCGGCATCTACGCGCTGGTCGGCGCCACCGGCGTCGGCAAGACAACCACCGCCGCCAAGCTGGCCGCGCATTGCGTGCGCGTGCACGGCCCGAACAGCGTCGGCCTGATCACGCTCGACACCTACCGCGTGGCCGCCCACGAGCAGCTGCGCGCCTACGGCCGCATGCTGGGCGTGGTGGCCCACCTGGCCCATGACCGCGCCGCCCTGCAAGACCTGCTCGGCCTCCTGAGCAGCAAGAAGATGGTGCTGATCGACACCACCGGCATCGCCCCGCGCGACCCGCGCAAGCGCGACATGCTCGACGTGCTCGACCTGCCCAAGGTCAATCGCCTGCTGGTGTTGAACGCAGGCGGCCATGGCGACACGCTGGACGACGTGCTGACGTCCTTCAAGACCAGCGGCGTACAGCAGGCGATCCTGTCGAAGGTGGACGAAGCCGTGAAGCTCGGCCCCTCGCTCGACGCGATCATCCGCCACCAGCTGGTGCTGCGCGGCGTGTGCAACGGCCAGCGCGTGCCCGAAGACTGGGAGGCCGCCGACGCCAACAAGCTGATCCGCACTTCCATGCGCTCAAGCGCCAAGTCGGCCTTCGACCCGAAGGCGGCGGACCTCAGTTTCTTCTTCTCGCAGGCCGGCACCACCGGACACCAGGAACGTGCCCATGCTTGAACTGGCGACCGGCGCGGTGATCGACCAGAGCGAAGGCCTGCGCCACTGGATGCCGGCGTCGGCGGCACCAGGCGTGCGCCTGATGGCCATGGTGAGCCGCGGCGAGCCGCGCACCGAGCAGCCGCTGCTGTGGCAGGTGTGCACCACGTTGCAAAGCCTGGGCCACCGCGTCGCCGTGCTCGACGGCACCACCGCCGAGTCGGGGGGCAACCCCGGTTTACAGGACCTGCTGGACCATGCACACTGGCTCGAGCAGCCAGACCGCGCCGAGGCCGACTGGCAGATCGTGCCAGCAAGGTCGGGCCTGGCCCAAATGGCCCGGCTGGCCGACGAAAGCCTGGCCCAAGAAACGGAGGACGACATGCCGCTGCGCGCCCTGGGGCCGTTGTTCAAGAATTTTCAGACGGTGCTGCTCTACACCCGGGCCGATATACTGGGCTCGCTGTTGTGCGGTACCGGGGTTCGACCCCTGCTGGCCATGGCACCTTCCAAAAGCTCCATCGTGAACGGCTACCAGACGCTCAAGCAACTGCTGCAGAAGACCTGCCGCATGCCGATCGTCGCCTCGCTGGTCACGGCGCCCCAAAAGGCGGCCGAACAGCGGGCCACCGTGGCGGCCAGCTCGTTGCGGCACTGCGCCGCGACCTACCTGGGCCTCGAGGCCGACGTGATGAACGTCCGCTCTTTCCCACAACACGACAAGCCCTCCGAAGACACGCCACGCCTCGTGCAGCATCTTCTGGAGAGTGCGGCCGCGCTGGGCGACGCCTGGCGCGCGCCTTCCATCCACCGCGAATTTTCCGCTGTCCATCTCGCACGGAGCCAGTGATGTACACCGCCAAAGGTCAACTCGACCGTGAACACATGATCCGCCAGTACGTGCCGCTGGTGCGGCGCCTGGCGCATCACATGATCGCCAAGTTGCCGCCCAACGTCGAGATCGACGACCTGATCCAGGTCGGCATGATCGGCCTGTCCGAAGCGCTGACCCGGTACGAGGTCAGCCAGGGTGTGCAGTTCGAAACCTTCGCCACGCAGCGCATTCGCGGCGCGATGATCGACGAACTCCGCGAAGGCGACTGGATGTCGCGCAGCTCGCGCAAGAGCCAGAAGGACATCGAACGCGCCGTGCGCAAGCTCGAACAGAAGCTGGGCCGCAGCCCGCTCGAGTCCGAGATCGCCGTGGAGCTCGACATGACCCTGCCCGACTACCAGGAACTGCTCGGCAAGGTGCGCGGCACGCAGCTGGTCTACCTGGAAGACATGTCCAGCGGCTCGGACGACGATGCGGGCTTTCTCGACCACCACGTCGCCGACGACGCCGCCGACCCCCTGCAGATGCTGCGCGACCATCGCCTGCGCCTGGCGCTGGTCGAGGCCATCAAGACGTTGCCCGAGCGCGAGCAGCACATCATGAGCATGTACTACGAGAACGACCTTAACCTGAAGGAGATCGCCGCGGTGCTGGGCGTGACGGAGTCGCGCATCTGCCAGCTGCACAGCCAGTCCATCGCCCGCTTGCGGGCCAAGATGCGCAACCATTGAGCCCGGCGGGGCGCCAGGCCCCACCAGAACGAAACCCCATGAAAAATGGCCCTCTTGCAGGGCCATTTTTCATGGGGTGAGTGTCTCGCCGGATCTCAGGTGGCGGCGCTGGCGTAGATGCGGGCGATGTTGTTGCGGTAGGCCGGCTTGCCCACGCCTGCATAAGTGGCCGATTCGGCGCGGGGCAGCACGGCCGAAAGTGCGCGGTCGACCACCACGGCGCGGCGGGCCATGCCCTCACGCTGGCGCGCCATGGACAGCGCTACCTTCTCGATGCGGCCCTTCATGGCGGGATTGCCGAACAGCACCGCCTTCTGAGATGGCGCCATGCCGGACAGCGCCATCATGGCGTCTCGCAGCGCCTTGCTGTGCAGTTCGAGCTGCGGCGCATGGCCCGAGAGCAGCGCGGCGGACACTTTCTCCACCAGTTGCTCCACTTCGGTGAGGTTTGCGTCGAACTGAAGTGGCTGCGCCATGGTGCGGTTCTCGTTTCCAGGTAACAAAGACGAAAGGACGGCAACCGGAGCGATGCTCAGTAGCCGCGGTTCACATTCAGCATTTCACTGGCGTTGGCCAGCAGTTTGTCGGCAATCGCCTCGGGATTGACCTTGTAGGTGCCGCCCTGGATCGCCGAGCGGATCGCTTCGACCTTCACATGGTCGAAATCGCCGCCCACGCCGCGGTTCGACTGTTCCAGCGACCGCGCCAGGGTCGATACCGAGACGGAAGCGCCGGCGCTCGTGGCGCGCACGCCTTCCTTCGCCAGGCTCCCGGGGGCCAGCTCGCCTTCGGTGGCGGGCTTCTTCGCGGGTGCCTGGGTGCCGGCGGCCAGTTTGTCAGCAGGGTTTCCAATCTTCATCGCTCTCTCCATCCGCCCTGAAATCGGGGCATCGTAGCAATGCTTTCGACCAATTCCGCCTTAACTTTAATCTCAAATGGTGTAACAAGTCGGTTTCATCTACATCGCCAACCTGACCGTGCGGGCATCCATGACCGTGCCCGACATGACCCGGCCGTTGTCCATCCGGACCCTGGCAAGCTGGCCCACCACCCCGGCCGACATGGCCTGGCCGTCGGATGCCACCTGGAAACCAGCCCCTTCGGCCAGCACCCGAATCTGCGCACCGGCCTGGAACACCGTGGCCGGCTTGACCATCGACTGGCGGATCGCCTGGCCGGGCGCCCAGTTGCGTGCGGCGACCTGGCCCACCCAGGCATCGGCATTGGCCAGCACCGGAGAGGCTTCGTCGGCCCAGTCGACCTCGGCCTGGATGGCGTCGTCCTGCCCCAATGCCGCGCCGGCCGCCACCGGATTGCGGGCCACCCAGGCCGGCCCGAATGCCTTGACCGTCACCGGCAAGAAGACGCTCCAGCGCGTGACACCGTCGACACAGCGCAGACCGATGCGGCTTTTACCCCACAACCGGCCGCCGGTTGGTAAAAAGGGTTCGACCTGGCCACAGGGCGCCAGGCGCAGCCGGGAGTCAAGTTGGCCAACGCTCACTTCCATGCGCAGCGGCGCCCCCGTGGCGCCGGCCGGGCCGTTCACCCCGGTCGCACTGATCACGTTGGTGTCCAGCCAGTGGCGAGCGGAATCCGCATAAGCCTGGATCGGGTCGACCTGGGCCTGCGCCGCCGCGGCGAGGCCGGTGGTGACCACGGCGCATAACCAGCGGCGCGACAAGGCATGAAGAACGGAAAAGCGGACCGGGGCGAATGGGCGTCTTGGCATGGAATCCTCCTGTTTCGCCCCAGCGGCCCTGGACCAGGGCGCCCCGTGCGATGCCCAGACTATAGGCAGCGCCCCTGACGGCGATCGACCGAACTGCGCGGCAATCCGCCCGCTCTTCCCTGCATCGGAAGGCTTCAGTTTTTCCATAATTTGCCTACCACCAGGGCCATGCCGGCCCCTGTGGGAGACCCAAACGGAAAGCGAGGTAGGCGATGTTGGACAAAATGGTTGGAGGCCTGGATTTCCAGAGCAAGGCCCTGGTGCTGCGCGCCGAGCGCCAGCGCGCCATCGCCAGCAACATCGCCAACGTCGACACGCCCGGCTACGTGGCGCGCGACTTCAACTTCAAGGACGCCATGGGCGCGGCGGTGTCGGGCGGCAACGGCATGGCCGGCAGCAAGACCGACAGCCGCCACATGGACGTGCCGGGCGCTGGCATGTCGGGCAGCGGTTCGTCGCAACTGGGCTACAGCGTGCAGAGCCAGCCCAACCTGGACAACAACACCGTCGACCTGGACCGCGAACGTGCCGCCTTCGTCGACAACGCCGTGCGCTACGAGGCCACGCTGCGCTTCATCAACGGGCAGGCGAAAACCATGCTCAGCGCCATCCAGGGGCAGTGACTGTGCTCCCAACCGCTCAAACGGCTTGTGCCTAGATCATTGAAGGAACGACCATGTCCATGTTCTCCATCTTCAGCGTGTCCGGCAGCGCCATCAGCGCGCAGTCGCAGCGCCTCAACGTGGTGGCCTCCAACCTGGCCAACGTCGATGCCGTGGCCGGTCCGGACGGCAAGTCCTACAAGGCCCGGCAGGTCGTCTTCCAGACGCAGCTGATGGGCGCCGAGAGTTCGGCCGGGGTGAAGGTGAAGGCCATTACCGAGAGCGATCTGCCAGGGCGCAAGGTGCTCGACCCGAGCCATCCGAATGCGGATGCCGAGGGCTATGTCACCCACTCGAACGTGAACGCGGTGGACGAGATGGTCAACATGATCTCGGCCTCGCGCTCCTACCAGAACAACGTGGAGGTCATGAACACGGCGAAGACGCTGCTGCTCAAGACCCTCCAGATGGGCCAGTAGGCGGCCCGCCTCCCTCCGACTCCAAGGAACACACCATGGCCATCACCGGCGTCAACGGCTCCTGGGGCAGCACCGCTGCCACGGCAACCAACAACACTTCAGACCCCGCGGCTGCGCAGGACCGGTTTCTCAAGCTGCTCGTCGCGCAGCTGAACAACCAGGACCCGATGAACCCGATGGACAACGCCGAGATGACCTCGCAGATCGCACAGATCAACACCGTCACCGGCATCCAGCAGCTGAACACGACCATCAAGGGAATGGCCGACCAGTTCACCTCGCTGCAGGTGATGCAGGGCGGCGCCATGGTGGGCCGCACCGTACTGACCGAGGGCGACAAGCTCACCGTGGACAGCACCACCAAGACGGGCAGCGGCAGCTTCGACCTGTCGGCCAATGCGGCCGACGTGAACGTGCAGGTTTCCACCGCCGGCGGCCAGGTGCTCGGCACCGTGAAGCTCGGCGGACTCGAGGCCGGCCGCCACAGCTTCGAATACGACACCTCGGGCTACACCGGGACCGGCGCCCTCAACTTCAAGGTGGTGGCCAACAACGCCAGCACCGTGGTCGATGCCACCGCGCTCATGCAGGACAAGGTGGTCTCGGTCGGCGCCGAAAACGGCGCACTGAAGCTGCAGCTCGAAAAGGGCGGCTCGGTCGCCTACAGCGCCGTCAAGGCCATCCTCTGAACCGCCCACCGCCCCAACGCACAACTGTCACCAGGAGTTCACCATGAGTTTCCAACAAGGCCTTTCCGGCTTGAACGCATCCAGCAAGAACCTGGACGTCATCGGCCACAACATCGCCAATGCCAACACCACCGGCTTCAAGTCATCGCGTGCTGAATTCGCCGAAATGGTGGCGTCGAACCTGGGCACCTCGGGCAGCAAGAACGCCGGCATCGGGGTCGAGGTGGCGGCCATCTCGCAGCAATTCACGCAGGCCAACTTCGCCGTCACCGGCAACAGCCTGGACGTGGCGATCAACGGCAACGGCTTTTTCAAGCTGCAGCAAACCGACGGCACGCCGGCGTACACCCGCGCTGGCAACTTCAAGCTCGACACCAACGGCAGCCTGATCACCAACAACGCCGACAAGGTGATGGGCTACCCCATCGACCCGTCCACCGGTCTTCGCACCTCGACCGACCCGATCCCGCTGGTGTTTCCCACCGCCGAGCCCATCGCCGCCAAGCAGACCGCCAAGATCACCGCATCGCTGAACCTGGACGCCCGGGTGACCGACGCCGCCGGCAACCCCGCCGCGGTGCCCCCGGTCGCCGCAACGCCGCGCGCCACCTACGGCACGTCGCTCAACATCTACGACAGCCAGGGCGTGGCCAAACCGGTCAACCTGTACTTCCAGAAAAACGGCTCCAACACCTGGGACGTGTACGACACGCTGGACGACGCCACTGCCGTGCCGCCGGTCGTGGCCTCGCCCATCGGCACCGTGGGTTTCGACAACAACGGCGCGATCGACCCGGCCAAGACGGTGTCGGGCGGTGCGGCCACCCCTGGCACCGCCCTGACGCTCACGGTCAACCCCACGCCGCCGAACCCCAACAACCTGCCACCGTTTCCGGTGTCGGTGAGCCTCGAGAAGATGACGCAGTTCGGCACCAAATTCGCCGTGTCCGACCTCTCGCAGGACGGCTACACCGCCGGCGAGCTGACCGGCATCAACATCGAAGCCAACGGGATGATCCAGACCCGTTACTCGAACGGCGTCACCCGGGCCGAAGGCCAGGTGGCGCTGGCCAACTTCCGCAACACCCAGGGGCTGGCGCCGGTGGGCGGCAACAACTGGATCGAGACCTTCGAATCCGGCCAGGCCGTGCTGGGCACGCCCACCGACGGCAGCTTCGGCGAGCTGCGCTCGGGCGCGCTGGAAGACTCCAACGTCGACCTCACCGCCGAACTCGTCAACATGATGACCGCGCAGCGCGCCTACCAGGCCAACGCCCAGACCATCAAGACGCAGGATCAAGTGATGTCGACCCTGGTCAACCTGCGTTGATGTCAACGGGCTGAGACCAAGCATCTAGGAACGACCTGCCATGGACCACCTCATCTACACCTCGATGACCGGCGCCAACGCGGCCATGCACCGGCAGGACGTGCTCGCCAACAACCTGGCGAACGTTTCCACCAACGGCTTCCGAGCCGAACTGGCCACGTTCCGCTCCGTGCCGCTGAACGGCCCGGGTGCCAGCACGCGGGTGTTCGCGCTGGAGGCCACGGCGGGGTACCTGGAACGCTCGGGCCCGGTGCAACGCACCGACCGCGCGCTCGACGCCATGGCGCAGGGCAATGCCTGGTTCGCGGTGCAGGGGCTGGATGGTGCCGAGGCCTACACGCGGAACGGCAGCTTCGAGGTGTCGTCCACCGGCACGCTGGTCAACGCCACCGGACTTCCGGTGTTGTCGGACGGCGGCGCGCCCATCGACGTGCCGCAGGGCTCGCAGGTTTCGTTCGGCTACGACGGCAGCGTGAACGCCACCATCGAGGGCCAGCGGCCCACCCGGCTCGGCCGGCTGAAGATGGTCACACCGAACGCCGACCAGACCCTGAAGCGCGGCGACGACGCCCTGTTTCGCAGCACCACCGGCGACGCCCTGCCGCAGGACGCGACCGCCAAGCTGCTGCCTGGCGCCATCGAAGGCTCGAACGTGAACGCGATCGAGACGATGGTCGGGATGATCCAGGTCGCCCGCCAGTTCGAGACGCAGATGAAGCTGCTGCAGACCGCTGAAACCAATGACAAGACGGCGAGCCAACTGCTCGGCGTTCAAGGCTAAAAAGAAGATGACCCCCACGCTCGCCACTTCGCGTGCTTGCCTGCCCCCCGTGGGTCGGACCGGCGGCGGGCTGGCCCTTTCCACTGAAAGAACATCATGATCAATTCACTCTGGATCGCCAAGACCGGCATGGAAGCCCAGCAAACCCAGCTGGACGTCATCTCGCACAACCTGGCCAACGTGTCCACCACCGGCTACAAGCGGGCCAACGCGGTGTTCGAAGACCTGATCTACCAGAACCTGCGCCAGGTCGGCGCCGACACGTCGGAGCAGTCTCAGCTGCCCACCGGCCTGCACCTCGGCCTGGGCGTGCGCACGGTGGCCACCAGCCGCTCGTTCGCGCAGGGCAGCCTGCAGCAGTCGGGCAATTCGCTCGACGTGGCGATCAAGGGCAACGGCTTCTTCCAGATCAACCAGCCCGACGGCACGATCGCCTACACCCGCGACGGCTCCTTCGAAGTCGACTCACAGGGCCGGCTCGTCACGGCGAGCGGCATGACGGTGGCCAACGGCATCACCATTCCGATCACCGCGCAGAGCGTGAGCATCAGCGCATCGGGCGCTGTGAGCGTGGTGCTGCCGGGCAACTCCGCGCCGCAGCCCGTGGGCAACCTCGCCCTGGCCAACTTCATCAACCCGGCCGGCCTTGAGCCGACCGGCCAGAACCTGTTCATCGAAACCGCCGCCTCGGGCCAGCCCCAGACCGGCACGCCAGGCACCAACGGCATGGGCACGGTGATGCAGTCCTTCCTGGAGACATCGAACGTGAACGTGGTGCAGGAACTGGTCACCATGATTCAGACCCAGCGCGCCTACGAGATGAATTCGAAGGCCGTGCAGACCTCCGACCAGATGCTGCAGAAACTGGCGCAGCTCTGACCGACACCTGCGCGCCCAGGAGCCCCCCATGAACCAACCGAGCCACCCCTTTTTCGCGCGCCTCGGCGCCGCGGCGCTGCTGGCCTGCGCCCTGCTGCTCACCGGCTGCGAAACGCTGCAGCGCACGCCGCAGGTCGACTTTGCCGAATCCACCGCGCCGCGCCCCCAGCCCGTGGCGCCGTCGCTGGTCAGCACGCCGGCCAGCGGCAGCCTGTTCACATCGGCCCGCTACCGGCCGGCCTTCGAGGACCGGCGGCCACGCCTGGTGGGCGACAGCCTGACGATCCAGATCGTCGAAAACGTCAGCGCGAGCCAGAAGTCGACCTCCACCATCGACCGCAGCGCGGCCAACGAGGCCGCCGTCGCGGCCTTTCCATTCCTCGGCGTCGGCACCACCGGCAAGCTGGCGCTGGGTGCCACCTCCAGCAATAACTTTTCAGGCAAGGGCGGCACCGAAAGCGCCAATACCTTCTCGGGCGCCATTACCACCACCGTGGTCGACGTGCTGCCCAACGGCCACCTGGTGGTGGCCGGCGAGAAGCAGATCGGCGTCAACCAGAACGTCGACGTGCTGCGCTTCACCGGCACGGTCGACCCACGCGCGATCCAGGCCAACAGCGTGGTCAGCTCGACCCAGGTGGCCAATGTGCGGGTCGAATCCAAAGGGCGTGGCGCCCAGGGCGAAGCCCAGACAATTGGCTGGTTGTCGCGGTTCTTTTTGACGCTTCTGCCTTTCTGAGCCCACGCAGAATCGAGGTCCGCCCAAGCCCCCACGAAGCCACTTCAAAGCCGCCCATCATGACCAACGCCATCCGTTTTTCAAGCAAAAAGGCCCTGGCGCGGTTGTTCCACCTGGGCGTGGCGCTATCGTTCTTGATGATTCTGCCGGCCCACGCGCTGCGCATCAAGGAAGTCGCCGGCGTGCAGGGCGTGCGCAGCAACCAGTTGACCGGCTACGGCCTGGTGGTGGGCCTGGACGGCACCGGCGACCAGACCACGCAGATGCCCTACACCACGCAGAGCCTGGCCAACTACCTGCAGCAGATGGGCGTGCAGCTGCCGGCCAGCGTGGCCTCGTCGCTGCAGTTGAAGAACGTGGCCGCGGTGATCGTCACGGCGCAACTGCCGGCCTTTGCCCAGCCGGGGCAGATGATCGACATCAACGTTTCGTCGATGGGCAATGCGAAGTCGCTGAAGGGCGGCACGCTCATCGTCACCCCCCTGCGCGGCGCCGACGGCGAGATCTACGCCATGGCCCAGGGCAACATGGTGGTGGCCGGTGCCGGCGCCGCCGCCGGTGGCAGCAAGGTGCAGATCAACCACCTGAGCGCCGGCCGCATTCCCGACGGCGCGCAGGTCGAACGCGCGGTGCCCACGCCGCTGCAGGATGGCGAATTCATCAACCTCGGACTCAATGCCTCCGACTTCCAGACCGCGCGCCGGGTGGCCCAGGCCATCAACACCAAACTCGGCTCCGGCCTGGCCAATGCCGTGGACGGCCGCACGGTGCAGGTGCGGGCCCCTCGCGATCCGAACGCGCGGGTCAACTTTTTGGCCGATCTGGAAGAGCTGCCACTCGAGGCGTCCATTCCGGCGGCCAAGGTGGTGATCAATTCGCGCACCGGCTCCATCGTGCTGAACCAGGCCGTGACGCTCGGCCCCTGCGCCATCGCCCACGGCAACCTGTCGATCAGCATCAGCACCACGCCGGTGATCAGCCAGCCGAACGCGCTGTCGCAAGGCCAGACGGTGGTGGCCCAGAAGAGCGACATCGAGATCAAGAACGAACCCGGCAAGGTCATCCAGATGCAGGCCTCGCCGCAGCTGACCGACGTGGTGCGGGCGCTGAACACGCTGGGGGCCACCCCCCAGGACTTGCTGGCGATCCTGCAGGCGATCAAGTCGGCAGGGGCATTGAACGCCGAGCTCGAAGTGATATGACGCACCCCCAGTCTGCGCGCACTGCGTGTCGCTTCGCCAACCCCCCGATTCGACAAGCTCAAGACAGGCTTGCAGGGGGCAACGCTGGCGGACTGGCGGAGCCAGATCCGCGGCGTTCTGGAAAAGGTCACGCTTGGCCATTGGCCATGCGGCTGAACAGCGAGGAGAAACTCTGATGGCACTTTCAGCGGTCACATCGAATTCACTGGCGGCGGACGGCAAGTCGCTCAATGCGCTGAAGCTGCAGGCGGGGCAGGACACGCCGGCGGCGATCAAGGAGACGGCAAAGCAGCTGGAATCGCTGTTCATGCGCGAGCTGATCAAGAGCATGCGCGAGGCCACGCAGAAATCGGGCCTGCTGGAAAGCAGCGCGGGCGACATGAGCAGCGATCTGCTCGACCAGCAGCTGTCGGTCACCATGTCCGGACAACCCGGCGGGCGGTCGGCCGCCATCGAGCGCCAGCTGTCGCGGCAGATCACCAAGTCGGACGGCACCACCGTGGGCGGCGTCGGCAAGGCCGCGGCCGCCGCGCCGGCCACACCGCTGCCGCCGGTGAAACCGGGCACCGAGGCGCAGACCAGCTTCGTGCAGCGCCACAACGACGCGGCCACCAATGTCGAGAAGACCAGCGGCATTCCGGCCAGCTTCATGCTTGGCCAGGCGGGCCATGAAACCGGCTGGGGCCGCAGCGAGATCCGCAACAAGGATGGCAGCACCTCGTTCAACCTCTTCGGCATCAAGGCCGGCGCCAGCTGGACCGGCAAGACCACCACCGTCACCACCACCGAATACGTGAACGGCGCGGCGCGCAAGGTGAGCGCCAAGTTCCGCGCCTACGATTCCTACGAGGACTCGTTCAACGACTATGCCAAGCTCATCAAGGAAAGCCCGCGCTATGCCGAGGCGAGCAAGAAGACCGACTCCTCCATTGCCTATGCTTCGGAGCTGAAGCGTGCCGGCTATGCCACCGACCCGAACTACGCCTCGAAACTGAGCCGCGCCATCGACCGCACGGAGCAACTGCGGCGGGCCTACGCATGAAGCCCGCCACATCGCCTGAGGGCCGACCATGACCGGCCTGCTCAACGTCGGCACGCGGGCGCTGCTGGCCAACCAGGCCGCGCTCGCCACGGCCGGGCACAACATCGCCAACGTCAACACCGTCGGCTACAACCGGCAGTCGGTGGTGCTCGAAGCGGTGGCCGGCCAGTTCTCGGGCGGCGGCTACATCGGCAAGGGCGTCGACATCGTCACGGTGCAGCGCACCTACAACCAGTTCCTGAGCCGCCAGTCGGCGCTCACGCAGGCGATCCAGGCCGGCGACACCGCGCGGTCCGACAAGCTGAGCCAGCTGCAGGACATCTTCCAGGGCGGCAGCAGCGGCCTGGGCGCCGCCGTCAACGACATGCTGAACGCGTTCTCCGACGTGTCGAGCGCACCCACCGACCTGACCGCCCGCAACGTGGTCCTGACCCGCGCCAACGAACTCGCCGGCCGCTTTCGCACCACCAGCAACCAGCTCGACGAAATCCAGTCGGGCCTGACGCAGCAGCTGCAGCAGTCGGTCGACGGCATCAACAGCGTCACCGGCCGCATCGCCGCGCTGAACGAACAGATAGCCCGCGCCACCGGCACCGGCCAGGCGCCCAATGACCTGCTCGACCAGCGCGACCAGCTCATCAACGAACTGAACAAGTCGGCCCAGACCACCACGGCGGCCGCGACCGACGGCTCGATCAGCGTCTTCATCGGCAACCAGGCCGTGGTACTGGGCAATGCGGCCTCGCCCGTCAAGCTGGTGGCAGACGACTACGGCATGCCCAACCGCAAGCTGGCGGTGCAGCTGGGCAACACCACCAACGTGCTCGACGAGACCATGATCGGCGGCGGCGAAGTGGCCGGACTGCTGCGCTTTCAAAACAACGACCTGGTCGAGGCCGGCAACCTGCTCGGCCGCATGTCGCTGGCCATCACCACGCAGGTCAACGACCAGCACAAGCTGGGCCTCGACCTGGACGGCCAGGCCGGTGGCAACCTGTTCTCGCCGGTGACGCTGCCCGACGGCAAGCCGATGGCGCTGAACACGGTGACGCACCTGCCGGTGACCGCCACCGTGGGCGTGACGGTACAGGACGCGACGAAGATGGTCGCCTCGAACTACGAGCTGCGCATGACCGGCGCCGGCACCGGCAGCGTGGTGCGGCTGTCCGACGGGCAGATCACCAACGTGACGTCCGTCCCCGTTGACATCGACGGCCTCACCTTCACGGTGGGCGCCGGCGCGAGCAATGGCGACACCTTCCTGATCCAGCCGTTCGCCACCGCGGCGGAGTCGATGAACACCGCCATTTCCTCGGCCCGCGACCTGGCCGCTGCCAGCATCATCGAGCCGCAGATCGGCATCGCCAACAAGGGCAACGTCGCGGTGGTAAGCCTGGCCGCCAGGTCGACCGGCTTCGTGCTGCCGCCGGCCGGCGGGGTGACGCTCGACTTCACCGCGGGTTCTCCCCCCACCTTCACGCTGACCGGCAACACCGGCGTGCCGACCGACGCCACGACCGGCGCCGCGCTGGCCGGCCCGCCCTATGCCTACACCTCCGGGCAGACCGTGAAGATCGACGGCTGGGAGCTCAAGCTGCAAGGCACACCCGCCACCGGCGATTCGATCAAGGTGCAGGACGCGACGCCAACGAACGGCGGTACGGGCTACTTCAACCTCAACGCCGGCAACTCCGACGGCCTGATGGGCCTGCGCGACGTGGCCACCTTCGACGGCGCGAAGCTGTCCGACGGCTATGCCGGCCTGATCGCGCAGATCGGCGTGCGCACCCAAAGCGCGCAATACGCCAGCAGCGTGTCGCAGGCCATCGCGGCGAATGCCGAGGCGGACCGCACGGCGGTATCGGGCGTGAACCTGGACGAGGAAGCCGCCAAGCTGATCCAGTACCAGCAGGCGTACCAGGCCTCGTCCAAGATGATCCAGATCGCGCAGAACATCTTCGACACGCTGATCCAGAACATGGCGCGATAAAGCGCCGCCCGGAAGCACACCATGGCCAACACCCTCGCACGCCTCGGCACCTACAACTCGTTCGACACCGCCACCCGCAACCTGACGACGCGGCAGAACACGCTGTCTTCGCTGCAGGAACACATCACGGCCGGCAAACGCGTGCTGCGCCCGAGCGACGACCCCACCGCCGCCGCGCAGGCGGAGCGCGCCCAGACCCGCATCGCCCGGGTGGACACCGACCAGCGCGCGCTGGCCATGCAGAAGAATTCGATCACCGAGGCCGAGTCAACACTCGGTGAAGCGAACGAAGCGATGCAGGCCTTCCGCGAGAAACTGGTGGCCGCCGGCAACGGTGCCTACAACGCCACCGACCGCGCCTCCATCGTGCAGGAGCTGACCTCGCTGCGCGAGCAGATCTTCAACTATTCGAACCGCGCCGACAGCAACGGCATTCCGCTGTTCAGCGGGCTGGGCAGCGCCGCGCCGCCTTTTGTCGATGCAAGCACCGGCGTGGCCTATGCGGCCATTCCAGGCCAGCGGCCGAACGGCGAAGTCTCGGTCACGCCAACGCTCGACGGCGAGGCCGCGTGGATGAGCGTGCCCACCGGCAACGGCGTGTTCGCGGTGGAGTTCGGCGCGGCCAATGCGGGCTCGGCCTGGGCCGACCTCGGCCAGGTCATCAACCCTTCCGCGCTCACAGGCAACGACTACAGCATCCAGTTCAGCGTGTCGGCCACGGGCGTGACCACCTACGACGTCACCAACACCAGCACCGGCACCCCGGTGCTGGCCGGCCAGCCCTACACCTCGGGCCAGGCCATCGTCTTCGACGGCATGTCGACGACGGTCAAGGGCGTGCCCAAGGCGGGCGACAGTTTCGCGGTGACGCCGAGCGTGAAGTCCGACGTGTTCGCCGTGCTCGACAAGGCCATCGCCGGGCTGAAGAACGGCGGCAACAACATCGGCACCGTGACCCACGGCATCACGCAGGCACTGACGCAGATCGATTCGGGCATGACCCGGCTGCAGGCTTCGCGCGGCCTGGCGGGCGACCTGCTGAACCGTGTCGACCGGGTCGACGCGAGCCAGCAGACCCGGGCCGTGCAGCTCGAAGGCGACCGCTCCAGGGCCGAAGATCTCGATATGATCAAGGCCTTGTCCGATCAGGCCAACCAGCAGACCGGCTACCAGGCCGCCCTGCAGTCCTACGCCCAGATCCAGAAACTCTCCCTGTTCAATTACCTCAGCTGATCCATGACCCCTTCCGTCCTCGGCAGCGTGACCCTCGGGTACCGGCCGCTCTGGAACCAACGCCGCGATCTGGCCGCGGTGCAGCTGTTTGTCGAGGCGGGCCAGGAAGGAGCGGTGGACGCGGTGCATCTGCTCGGGGCACTGGCCGAGCTCGACACCCTCACCACCCCGCCGCTGCTGCTGTCCATGCAATCGCGCCAACTGCTGGCCGACATGCTCGAACACGCGCCGGCCAACGACGGCACCCACTGGATCGAAGTGCGCCAGGAGTGGCTGGCCGACGCGGCCATGGCGCAGCGTGTGCGCGCCGCCCACCAGCGCGGCCTGCGCCTGGTCTGGCGCGGCGCTGCCGAGCAGCCGCCCGAGGACAGCCTGGCGCGCTGCTTCACCAAGAGCGTCATCACCATGGCCGCGTCCACCGCGCTGGCGGCGCTGCAGGCCGGCGCGGCGCAACGCAATGTGTCCGGCTTCACCTCGGTGGCCGCCACGCGCAGCCCGGTGCAGGCCGGCCAGATCTACGAAGGCGTGGCCAGCCGCGCGCTGATGCAGCATTGCCTCGACCAGCAGAACGCCCACGCGCTGCTGGGCTGGCCCGAAGAGGACGTGTTGCACAGCCACCGTCACACGGCCATCGCCCCCGAGCACCGCACCTTGATGCGGGTGATCAAGGCGGTAGAGGCTGACCAGTCGATGGAACAGATCGAAGCGGTGCTCGGCGAGGAGCCGGTGCTGGCCTACCGCTTTCTGGCCTATGTGAATTCGGCGGGTGTAGGCGTGCGCACCGGCATCGAGTCGCTGCGCCACGGCCTGATGATGCTGGGCTACAGCGCGCTCAACAAATGGCTGGTGGCGCAGCTGCCGCAGGCCTCGGAAGACAACGACTTGCACCCTGTGAAGGCCGGCATGATCCTGCGGGCGCGGCTCATGGAGCACCTGCTCGACGCCGGCGCCGAAGACGGTCTGCGGCGCGAAGTCTACCTGTGTGGACTTTTCTCTAAGCTCGATTTGCTGATGGGCGAGCCGCTCGGTACCGTGCTGCGCCGCATCCCGCTTTCTGACCGCATCTACGACGCCACCGTCAAGAACAGCGGCCCGTACGCATCCACCCTCGAGATCGCCGCCGCACAGGCCAGCGACGACACCCGCACCATCCGCATGCTGTGCCGCAAGCACCAGCTGCCCATCGACGATGCGAACCGGGCCTTGCTGCGGACGCTGGCGGCGTTGAAGTCTTCTGCCACCCACCGATAGACCGCTGCGCCGCGTGGCGCGAAGGTTCGATTGCGGCCTGTGGTGCCCGGGTTGGCGGTTACAGCGAGATGTGCATCTCGAAGCGCGCGCCGTTCGAGAACACGCAGGCACCGTTGCCCAGCGAACCGTTGGTCATGGTGTATTCGCACTTGGTGAAGCCGCCACGGTTGCCCGCTGCATTGGCCTTGCCGCTGTTGGAGCCTGGCTCGCGGGTGGCCTCGCCCATGAAGGACTCGCTTCCGACGACGAAGGTGAATTGGCCATAGCCGCGCTCCGGGTTGCTGATCAGACCGGTGATCGGGCCCATCTTCCCGGCCATGTCGTTCACCGGGTAGAGCCGTG
>JAQGNA010000679.1 GCA_028292075.1 Rhodoferax sp.
TCGGCGTCGCCAGCGGCGGGGGCGGCGGTCCAGGGCTCGGTCGCACTGGAAGAAGCTGGCCTGGTGGTCATGGTTGCCCGCAAGTGGACGGCGATCTCGGTTTCATCTTGCCAAGTGTCGCACCACAGCCGTGTGACATTCCATGCAAAAAAAGCCCGGGCCGTTGCCAACCCGGGCTTTCTGTCGTGTGCCTGGCGGCTTTACTTCTTCTGCGGAGGGACGTCCGTGCAGCTGCCATGCGCGATCTCGGCCGCCATGCCGATGCTTTCGCCCAGCGTGGGATGCGGATGGATCGTCTTGCCGATGTCGACCGCGTCGGCGCCCATCTCGATGGCCAGGGCCACTTCGCCGATCATGTCGCCTGCGTGCGTGCCGACCATGCCGCCGCCGAGGATCTTGCCGTGGCCATGGGCCTCGGGCGAGTCGTCGAACAGCAGCTTGGTCACGCCTTCGTCGCGGCCGTTGGCAATGGCGCGGCCCGAGGCGTTCCAGGGGAACAGGCCCTTCTTGACCTTGATGCCCTGCGCCTTGGCCTGGTCTTCGGTGAGGCCGACCCAGGCCACCTCGGGGTCGGTGTAGGCCACGCTCGGGATCACCCGGGCGTTGAACGCGGCCGCGGCCAGTTCCTTGTTGCCCTGCAGCTCGCCGGCGATGACTTCGGCCGCCACATGCGCCTCGTGCACCGCCTTGTGCGCCAGCATCGGCTGGCCGACGATGTCGCCGATGGCGAAGATGTGCGGCACGTTGGTGCGCATCTGAATGTCGACGTTGATGAAGCCGCGGTCGGTCACGGCCACGCCGGCCTTCTCGGCGCCGATCTTCTTGCCGTTGGGGGTGCGGCCCACGGCCTGCAGCACCAGGTCGTAGACCTGCGGCGCCGGCGCAATGCCGCCCTCTTCCGCGGCCGCGAACGTCACCTCGATGCCTTCGGGCAAGGCGCGTGCGGACACGGTCTTGGTCTTCAGCATGATGTTGTCGAAACGCGGCGCGTTCATCTTCTGCCAGATCTTCACGAGGTCGCGGTCGGCGCCCTGCATGAGGCCGTCGAGCATTTCCACCACGTCGAGGCGTGCGCCCAGCGTGCTGTAAACCGTGCCCATTTCCAGCCCGATGATGCCGCCGCCGAGAATCAGCATGCGCTTCGGCACTTCTTTCAGCGCCAGCGCGCCGGTGCTGTCGACCACGCGGGGATCCTTGGGCATGAAGGGCAGGCTCACGGCCTGGCTGCCCGCGGCGATGATGGCGTTCTTGAAGGCGATGGTCTGGGTCTTGCCGGTCTGTTCCTGGCCGTCCTTGCCGGTGGTCTCGGCCACTTGCAGGTGGTTGGCACCGACAAAGGAGCCCACGCCGCGCACGACGGTCACCTTGCGCATCTTGGCCATGGCCGCCAGGCCGCCGGTCAGCTTGCCGATGACCTTTTCCTTGTGCGTGCGCAGCTTGTTGATGTCGATGGTCGGCTCGCCGAAGTCAACACCCAGTGACGCCATGTGGCTGACCTCGTCCATCACAGAGGCCACGTGCAGCAGCGCCTTCGATGGAATGCAGCCGACGTTCAGGCAGACGCCCCCAAGCGTGGCGTAGCGTTCGACCAGCATCACCTTGAGGCCGAGGTCGGCCGCGCGGAAGGCGGCGGAATAGCCGCCGGGGCCGCCGCCCAGCACAAGCAGGTCGCAGTCGAGGTCGGCCGTGCCGCCAAAACTGGCGGCCGTGGGCGCAGGGGCTGCCGCAGCAGGAGCCGCCGCTGAGGCAGATGCCGGTGCCGCAGATGCGGACGCCGCCGCGGCAGGCGCAGCGGGTACAGCGGGTGCAGCGCTGGCGCCGCCGCCGGCCGCTTCGAGCATCAGCACGACCGAGCCTTCGGCCACCTTGTCGCCGAGCTTCACTTTCAGCTCTGTGACGACACCGCCTTGCGAGGCCGGAATTTCCATGGAAGCCTTGTCGCTTTCCACGGTGATGAGCGACTGCTCGGGCTTGATGGTGTCGCCCACCTTGACCAGCAACTCGATCACGGTGACTTCGGTGAAGTCACCGATGTCGGGAACTTTGATTTCTACGGCTGCCATTTTGATCTCCACATGGGTTGTGTTTCGTCGACCCGCGGCGAGTGCGCCTTGCGCCCTCGCCCTTTTGTTTATTTCTTCAACTTGAGCGTGAACACTTCCACCGGCCCCGCCGTGTTCTTGTCGAACTCGCAGGCCGTCACCACGCTCTGCATGGCCAGTTCACGCGCGCTCTTTGCGGTGTTCCACGAGGCATGCAAGGCCCCGAGCGCGAAGCTCCGGCCCGAGCCGATGCCCCAGAATTCCTTGAACTCGAACACCTCGCGGTAGCTGTACAACCCGTAGATGCCCGTGCCGTTGGCCACCACCACGGTGAACTGGCTGGACTCGTAGGGGTCGTTGTCGTCTTCCTTGGTCTGCAGAAAGAAGCTGTCCTTCAGCAACACGTGCAGCCGGGAAAAGGTCTCGAAGACCTCCACCTTGCTGCCAAGCCGCACTTCGCCCTTGGGCAAGGCCGTCAGGGCCTTGCGCAGCACAGGGAAATGCGCCACCGTGCCGGCCATGCCGATGTAGCTCGGCCCGCCGACGCTGTCCACCTTGAAGATCTTGCTGTTGTCTTCGAAGCGGTGACTGAGGCGTGTGTCGCCGAAGGTCACCAGCGTGTCGGCGGCAATTGCCACCTGACCCGCCTTCTTGACGACAACAACCGTCGTCATCGGAGGCCAGCGGCGCTCGGCCGCCAAAAGCAGCAGCGCCGACCCGCTCGGGACGTCGCCATGCGGAAGGTGACCGGCCGCGCTTTCACAGCAGGACCCGGCGGAAGTCGGTAAGGACCTGCCCGAAGTACGCGTTGAACCGGGCCGCCGCTGCGCCGTCGATCACGCGGTGGTCCCAGCTGAGCGACAGCGGCAGCATGAGCTTCGGCACGAAGGCCTTGCCGTCCCACTTGGGTTCGATCTGGCTCTTGCACACGCCCATGATCGCCACTTCGGGCGCGTTGATGATCGGCGTGAAATAACGCCCGCCGATGCCGCCCAGGCTCGAGATGGTGAAGCAGGCGCCGCTCATGTCGGCCGGCCCCAGCTTGCCGTCGCGGGCCTTTTTGGCCAGGTCGCCCATTTCCTGCGAGATCTGGACCACGCCCTTCTTGTCGGCGTCCTTGATCACGGGCACCACGAGGCCGTTCGGCGTGTCGGCCGCAAAGCCGATGTTGAAGTATTTCTTCAGCACCAGCTGTTCGCCGTCGAGCGAACTGTTGAACTCGGGGAACTTCTTCAGCGCGGCAACCGAGGCCTTGATCATGAAGGCGAGCATGGTCAGCTTGATGCCGGCCTTCTCGTTCTCCTTGTTCATGCTGACGCGGAAGGCCTCGAGCTCGGTGATGTCGCAGTCGTCATGGTTGGTGACGTGCGGAATGATCACCCAGTTGCGGTGCAGGTTCGCGCCGCTGATCTTCTTGATGCGCGACATGTCCTTGCGCTCGACCTCGCCGAACTTGGAGAAGTCGACCTTGGGCCACGGCAGCAGGCCCAGCGCCTCGCCACTGCCACCGGCCGCCGTCTTGGGCGCGCTGGCGGCCTGGGCCTTGGTCTGGGCCGCGCCGGACATCACCGACTTGGTGAACGCCTGAATGTCGGACTCGGTGATGCGGCCCTTGGGTCCGCTTCCCTTCACCTCTTCCAGCGGCACGCCGAGTTCGCGGGCGAACTTGCGGACCGAAGGCGACGCGTGGGGCAAGGCGCCGGTGGGCGCGGTGGTCGGGTTATGGGCGGGAACGGAGGCGCTGGCAGCGGTTGGCGCCGCGGACACGGCCGCTACCGCTGGCGCTGTCACCGGAGCAGAAGCAGAAGCAGAAACAGCAGCCGAAGCCGTGGACGCAGTCGCGGCTGTGGGAGCCGGCGCAGCCGCAACGGCGGTGCCTTCGAGCACGGCCAGCAGATCGCCGATGTTGACCGTGTCGCCAATCTTGACCTTGAGCTCCTTCAACACGCCGGCGGCGGACGACGGAATCTCCATCGAGGCCTTGTCGGACTCCACGGTGATCAGCGACTGTTCGACCTTGATCGCGTCACCGGGCTTGACCATCACCTCGATGACGGTCACATCCTTGAAGTCACCGATGTCCGGCAC
>JAQGNA010000685.1 GCA_028292075.1 Rhodoferax sp.
ACCAGGCGCGCGTTCTTCCAGTCGGTCACGTAGACCTTGTGGTCCTTCAGCATGGTCTTGACCGTGTCGCGCAGCAGGGTGGCGTAGTGGCCCGACAGCGGCGCCACGATCAGCACGGCAGGCTGGCCCTTGAGGCTGGCCAGCGTCTTCGCATCGTCGGTAAAACGCTTGAAGCGGCGCAGTTCGCAGAAAGGCTTGTCGATTTCCACCCGTTCGTGCACGGCCACTTCCACTCCGTCGACCTCGACTTTTTGCAGGCCGAAGGCCGGCTTCTCGTAGTCCTTGCCCAGGCGGTACAGCAGGTCGTAGCCGGCCGAAACACGTTGCGAGAACGTGTTCTTGCCGAGTGGCGAAAGCGGGTTGCTGTAAAGCTTGGAAGCAGCTTGCGCAAAATCGGCAAACGGCTCCATCAAGGCACGTTGGTTTTCGTAAATCTGGTAGAGCATGGCCTGGCTTCTGAAGAATGTTGCAGTGCAATATAGCAGCTGTACTGCCGCGTGGTGTGAGGTGAAACCTCCAATTTGACGTAGTCTGTTCGCTCGGCGGTGCATTGTTTCGGCGATATGCACCGAAATCGACCACCATTTGCCCGGGTCTGGTAGCGAGTGAGCCAACTTGCGATCAGCGGGGCGTGGTCTTCCTGGGCGTTTCCTATACTGGAACGGCACTGGAAAGTGCCATCAAGGAGATGCGGCATGCCCTGGACCACCCATGAAGTCACCAACGTGGTGCCTGAATTGAGGGACGTCAACCTCTACGACACCGATCAGGCCCTGCAGAGCGCGCTGAAGCTGGGCAACGGCGACGCTCATGAGGCCGCGTTGCTGGCCTACGGGCGGGTGCTCGGAAGCGCGACGACGCTGCGCTGGGCCGAGGACGCGAATCGGTTCAAGCCCGAGCTGCAAGCCTTCGATCGCGCGGGCCACCGCATCGACGTGGTCCATTACCACCCAGCGTGGCACCAGGTCATGGCGTTGCTGCGCGGGCAGAACCTGGTGGCGCTGCCTTTTGCAGACCCGCGCCGCGGGAGCTGGAGCGCCTATGCGGCTGGCTTCTATCTGCATGCCCAGGTGGAGACCGGCTCTCTCTGCCCCGCGTCCATGACATTCGCCAGCATTCCCGTATTGCAGCAGGAACCGGCGTTGTTCGCGGAGCTCGGCCCGAAGCTGTTGTCGACCGTGTACGACGAGCGCGACCTGCCGATCGACCAGAAGGCGTCGATCCTGATCGGCATGGGAATGACCGAAAAGCAGGGCGGCTCGGATGTGCGGACCAACACCACCACCGCAACGCCGCTGGCCGGCGCAGGCCGAGGCGAGGCCTACAGCCTGGTCGGCCACAAGTGGTTTTTTTCGGCGCCGATGTGCGACGCGCACCTGGTGCTGGCGCGCAGCCCTGGTGGCCTGTCGTGCTTCTTCGTGCCACGCTTCGCGCCCGGTGGTGAGAAGAACGCCGTGCAGGTCCAGCGGCTGAAGGACAAGCTGGGCAATGCGTCCAATGCCAGCAGCGAGGTGGAGTTCCTGGGCGCGTGGGGCCGGATGGTCGGCGAAGAAGGCCGCGGCATCCAGACGATTCTGCAGATGGCCACGTTGACGCGGCTGCACTGCGTGATCGGCAGTGCCGGCATGGTCCGCGCCGCCACCCGCCAGGCCATCCACTACGCGCGCCATCGCCAGGCGTTTGGCCGGCCGCTGGTGGCGCAGCCGCTGATGCAGAACGTGCTGGCCGACATGGCCCTCGAAAGCGAGGCGGCGACCCAGCTGATGATGCATCTGGCACGCTCGTTCGAGCAGGCAGACGGTGCGCTGGCCCGCGCCTGCCAGCGCATCGTCACGCCGGCCGCCAAATTCTGGGTCTGCAAGCGGGGCGTTGAACTGGCTGGCGAGGCGATGGAGGTGTTCGGCGGCAACGGCTATGTGGAAGACGGCCCCATGGCCCGTCTGTTCCGCGACATGCCGGTCAATTCGATCTGGGAAGGTTCGGGCAATGTGATGTGCCTCGATGTGCTGCGGGCCATCGGCCGGGAGCCGGAGGCCTGGCAGTGCCTGATGGACGACCTCGCCGCCACCGCGTCGCAAGATGCCCGGCTTGCGCCCGCGTTCGCGGCGCTACTTGCGTTGTCGTCTGGTCAGCCCGAAGCCCTGGAAGCCGGCGCTCGGCGGCTGGCGCAGGCGCTGGTGTTGCTGGTGCAGGCCGGGCTGCTGCTGAAGCACGCGCCGGCGTTCGTTGCCGATGGCTTTATCACCTCGCGCTTTGGCGCCGGCTGGGGGCGCGTGTATGGAACATTGCCTGCGGGCGTGGACTGCCAGGCCGTCATCGACCGGGCCTGGAGTCCGGCCTGAACCACCCCCGGGGAGGAGAGGATGCGAATCAGAAGGTCAGATGACCTTGGCGATGGCCGCGCAGACGTAGTCGATGTTCTTGCTGTTCAGCGCGGCCACGCACATGCGGCCGGTGTCGGTGCCGTAAACGCCGAATTCGTTGCGCAGCCGGACCATCTGGTCCTTGGTGAGGCCCGAGTAACTGAACATGCCGACCTGCGTGGTGATGAAGCTCATGTCGGCGGCAACGCCGGCGGCCTTCAGCTTCTCGACCAGTGCCAGCCGCATCTGCTTGATGCGCAAACGCATGTCGCCGAGTTCCTTCTCCCACACGGCGCGCAGGTCGGGCGTGTTCAGCACGGCCGCCACCACGGTGCCGCCATGAATCGGCGGGTTGCTGTAGTTGGTGCGAATGACGATCTTCAGCTGGCTCAGCACCCGGCTGGCTTCTTCCTTGTCGGCACAGAGCACGCTCAGCGCGCCGACCCGTTCGCCATACAGGCTGAAGCTCTTGCTGAAGGACGTGGACACAAAGAAGCAGAGGCCGGCGGCGACGAACTTGCCAATCACGGCGCCGTCTTCGGTGATGCCCTGGCCGAAGCCCTGGTAGGCCATGTCGAGAAACGGCACCAGGTTCTTCGACTTGACGGCTTCGATCACGCCGTCCCACTGCTCTGGCGTGATGTCGTAGCCGGTGGGGTTATGGCAGCAGGCATGCAGCACCACGACCGTACCCTCGGGCGCGGCGTTCAGGTCGGCCAGCATGCCCTCGACGTTGACGCCACGCTTCGCTGCGTCGTAATAGGCGTAGCTTTCTACCTTGAAGCCGGCGTTGGTGAACAGCGCACGGTGGTTTTCCCAGCTCGGGTCGCTGATCAACACCTTGGCGTTGGGGTTCAGGTGCTTCAGGAAGTCGGCGCCGATCTTCAGGCCGCCAGTGCCGCCGATCGCCTGAACCGTGGCCACGCGGCCTTCGCGCAGAGGCTCGCTGTCGACCCCGAAGACGAGATTCTTGACGGCGGTGTCATAAGCGGCGATGCCGTCGATCGGCAGATAGCCGCGTGCCTTTGGCGACTCCATCATGGCGCGCTCGGCGGCCTGCACGCATTCGAGCAGGGGCAGCTTGCCGTTGTCGTCGTAATACACACCCACGCCGAGGTTGACTTTGGAAGGGTTGGGATCGGCGGCGAACTGCTCGTTGAGGCCCAGGATCGGGTCGCGCGGGGCCATTTCGACGGCGGTGAACAATGACATGGAAAGTCCTATGAGTTGGTCTGAGCGGGTGCCGGCGGCTTGCAAAAATGCAGCGCGGGCGGCCTGAATTTTAGCCGTGCGCCACAGCGTGCAGTGCCGTTGGTCAACGCTCTGGCAGACTTTTGAAGCCTGGATGCGACGCCGGCCCCTGGCGCGCCCGGTGCACCAGATCGACCCTGCCAAGGTCTTGCGCTGTAGGACGGACCCTTGGGATTGGCGGCAACGGCGCCATATGGGTCTGTGTTCCTATACAGTGCCAGGGTCGATGCCTGCGGGTTTCGCCGCGCGGTTCTAGCCACCGCCCTGCCATTCACCGAGTTGATGCCCATGTCCGATCTCTCCACCCTTTCCGCTGCCGAAAATGACGTCGAGGTGCTCGACGCGCCGCCCAAGGGCGAATTTGTGAGCTTTGAAGGCTCGCCGTTCCAGCTGTTCATGCCGTATCCGCCGGCCGGCGACCAGCCGCAGGCCATCGACAAGCTGGTCGAAGGGGTGAACGACGGCGAAGTATTCCAGACGCTGCTGGGAGTCACCGGCTCCGGCAAGACCTTCACCATGGCCAACGTGATCGCGCGCCTGGGTCGGCCGGCGATCGTGTTCGCGCCCAACAAGACCCTGGCCGCCCAGCTGTACAGCGAGTTCCGCGAGTTCTTTCCGAACAACGCGGTGGAATATTTCGTCAGCTATTACGACTACTACCAGCCCGAGGCCTATGTGCCGCAACGCGACCTGTTCATCGAAAAAGACTCGGCGATCAACGAGCACATCGAGCAGATGCGGCTGTCATGCACCAAGAGCATCATCGAGCGGCGCGACGTGGTGATCGTGGCCACCGTGTCGGCCATCTACGGCATTGGCGAGCCGGAGAGCTACCACCGCATGGTGATGACGCTGCGGACCAACGACAAGGTCGGCCAGCGCGACGTGATCGCCCAGCTCATCCGCATGCAGTACCAGCGCAATGACCAGGACTTTTCTCGCGGAAAGTTCCGGGTGCGCGGCGACACCATCGACGTGTTCCCGGCCGAGCATTCCGAGCTGGCCATCCGCATCGAGCTGTTCGACGACGAGATCGAGACGCTGCAACTGTTCGACCCGCTCACCGGCCGCATCCGGCAGAAGATTCCGCGCTTCACCGTCTACCCCAGCAGCCACTACGTCACCCCGCGCGACAAGGTGCTGGGCGCCGTGGAATCGATCAAGCTGGAGCTGTCGCAGCGTCTCAACGAACTGGTGGCCGCCGGCAAGCTGGTGGAGGCCCAACGGCTGGAGCAGCGCACGCGGTTCGACCTGGAGATGCTCAGCGAGATCGGCCACTGCAAGGGCATCGAGAACTACACGCGGCACCTGAGCGGCGCAGCCCCGGGCCAGCCGCCTTCGACGCTGACCGACTACCTGCCCAAGGACGCGCTGATGTTCCTTGACGAGAGCCACATCCTGATCGG
>JAQGNA010000720.1 GCA_028292075.1 Rhodoferax sp.
CGGCAGGCGGGTTGGCCGACCGAATGTAAGACATTCCTTGCCTGCGGCATGCGTCAATGCCCGGTCCTCAAATTGCCGGCTCGGCAGTCACCAGTTGATGACCCAACGCCTTTCGTCTGCCGTTGAAAGACGGCTCAACCGTGCGGCGAACGTCCGAATGCGCGCAGCAACAAGGCCGTCAGCCCCAGCAGGATATTCAGCCCGGCCACCGGCGCATTGACGTTGAGCAAGTTGGCGACAAGGGCCTGGCTCCAGGGAACGAAGTAAAGCGTGCCCGTAGCCAGCAGCAGCGTGCCCAGGAAGAGCAGGTAGCCGGAGGTCACTCGTCCCAGCCCGGCCGCGATGCCGTGCAGACCGGCAACGATGTGAACGGCCGCATGCAGGCGATTGGTTTGAAGCACCCCGAACACGACGGGGCTGGCCATTCCCCATAAGCCCGCGGCCAGCAGAAAGCTGCCGACGCTTTGCGCGTAAAGGCTTGCAGGCGTTGCCCTGGCGGGCGGGTGTTCCTGTGCCGAGTAGGGCGACAAGGCGTTCATGGCAGTCTCCGTTGGCTGAGTGGATCTGCTCTGGGAACCACAGGGGCGGTCGGCTGGCGATCTACGCCGTCCTCCCAGGCAGGCTTCCAGTGTGGGGAGGGTTTGTTTCGAGATGCGTCAGACCAATCGGTTGCGTCCTGTAGGCGGCAATCTCCTCTCATGGGTCGTTCCCCGTTGGCGCATTCGAGACGCCTGTGGCGCAGCTCGGCTCAGCGGTTCAGGAAACTGCGGCTGTCGTCACTCTCGAACACCAGGCCACCGATCAGGCCCTGCTCATGGGCCTCCTGGGCAGTGAGGTACCAGTCCTTCGTCATCACCTTTTCCTCGAGTCCGTCGAGGGTGACGCGGCTGCCTGCAACCAGTTGCGCGAAGCCGTCGCGTTCAAGCCACTGGCCCGATTCGACTTCGGCGATGGCGTCATTCAACTGCCCCAGGCAGGAGCGAAGTGCACCGCTCAGTTCGATGGTCTTCTTGAGCTTTCGTTCGTGGATCAGCAGCAGCGTGTCGCTCGTCATGAAGCGACGGGCCGTCGGGAACGCCGACATGATGGTGATGCCGGCGGAGTAGACATAGGTTTTGCCAAGAAAGTAGATGTCGCGCTGGCCGTAGTTTTGCCAAAGCTTTATTTCCTGAGCGATGCGGCGCCCGATGTCGGCATCGCCACCGGAAGTGCTGAGCTCGACGACGATGGGCTTGTCGCGCGGAGCTTCTTGCTGCTGCCGAAAGAATTCGCCGAGCATGTGGTCGTCGACCTTGCCGAAAAGGCGGATGTCCGCGGTCAGGGAAGGAATGCGTGGAGATGGATTGGAGTTCATGGCAAGCGGGGCACAAAAGGCAGGTGGTTCGCCATTCTTGTTCAGGGCGATGGTCAAAGAAAACCCGCCGAAAGGCGGGAGGCTGCGGATGCGGCGTATGAAAGAAGGCCCCGACGGGGCCTTGCGAAAGTGTGACCCGGCTCACGCGTTGCCTCTGTAGGCGCAACGCGGGGAGCCCAGTCGTCACACGACTCAAACCGGTGGCGGGTCCATCTCGCGTTGCGGATGGCGGTGCAAGGCCATCGCGGCGGTGAATGAGCGAATGGCGGTCTCGGTGTCTTCGGGCAGTGCGAGGATCACGCCGGCATCGGCAACGCCGCCAGGCAGCTGGTCCGACACCTCGGCTTTTTCGAGCAGGCTCGACGAAGCGCCGAAGGCCATGATGGTCTTGCCGTGGCGGTACTGGTCCTTGATGAACTCCATCGTGTGGCCATCCTTCGCCAGCGCGGCGATGGCGTCCTTGCCGTCTGGCAGCACCAGTGCGTCGAACAGGAAGCCGGGCTCGTTCTCCAGCGACGCGTCGGCCTGCAGCGTCTCGCCGGCGGCGGTCTTGAACGGGCCGATGCGCGAACCCACCAGGCGCGGCACGGCACCTTGTTCCAGCAGCGCGGCCTGCAGCATGGCGATCGATTCGCCTTCCACGCCTGGGGCCACCAGGATCGCCACCTTGCGGGCAGTGATCGAGCCGTCCCCGGGGCGTGCCATGAGCGACAGCGACGGCGACTGCGTCACCTCCGGCTTGGCTGGGCGCGCCAGTGCGCGTGGCAGCGGGTCGGGCAGGGGGCTCATGCCCAGACCGTCCGCCACCTGCATGGCCAGCGTCTCCGACGCGTTGCGTAGCAGTGCGACCACGCGCTCGCGCACCGCCGGCACCGTCACCTTGCTCAGTTCAAAGCGGAACGCGGCGGCGATGTGCGCCTGTTCTACCGGGGTCTGGCTTTCGAAGAACAGCGTTGCCTGGGTGTAGTGATCGGCGAACTTCTCCGGCTTGCCACGCACCTTGCCCTGTTCCTCCTGCGCCTGAATGCGTGCCGGCACGCTCACGAAGCCCTGGGCCGCACCGGCCTGAAAGGGGCAGCCGCCGCCCAGCGAATTTGGCGCGTACGAACGACGGCCGCGCGGAATCGCCTGGCGATGCAGCCCGTCGCGCTGGTTGTTGTGCACCGGCGCAAGCGGCGAGTTGATCGGGATCTCATGGAAGTTCGGCCCACCCAGGCGCGTGATCTGCGTGTCCACGTAGGAGTGGATGCGGCCGGCCAGCAGCGGGTCGTTCGAGAAATCGATACCGGGCACCACGTGCGCCGTGCAAAAGGCCACCTGCTCGGTCTCCGAAAAGAAGTTGTCGGGGTTGCGATTGAGCACCATGCGGCCCACCGGCACCAGCGGCACCAGTTCCTCGG
>JAQGNA010000732.1 GCA_028292075.1 Rhodoferax sp.
GCGTCGGTCATGGTCAGGCTCCAACGCTTTGTTTGAGGTCGCGCGAATGCGTGAAATAGATGGAGCCGATCTCGTCGGAGACGGCGTAGGCGCAGTCGGTGGTCTGGTCGAGGCGCTTTTCCAGCACGGCATAACGGCCAGCGGCGTCGGGCTGGCTGATCTCGCGAAGGTCCCAGCCGGACGGGCTGATGACCGACATCGCCAGCGGACTCAGTTCGTTGGGTGCGCTGCCGGCGAGCTTGGCCAGACGGCCCCGCAGGGTGTGGGCCACCCAACCGAGTGCCCGTGGGTTGTCACGGTCCAGGACGAGCAGGTCGATGAGTGCCGTGATGTCCCGGCTCTGCTGGTACTGCGCATGAAAGGTGATGCTGCTGTCGAACAGCGAGATCATCGCTTCGAACCCGCCGGTCGACGCCATGGAGCCGGCCTCGAAGCCTCGCAGCAGGGCCGACGACAGGAAGCCCAGCCGCTCGATGTGGCGACCGATGCTCAGCAGGCGCCAGCCGTCGTCGCGGGTCATGCGGTCGGTCTGAGCGCCGGTCATGGCGGCCATGTGGGTGCTGGTGTCCTCCAGCAGGCGCAGTGCTTCCAGTGGCGAGAAATCGCCGTCCCTGGCGTTGTCGGCGCAACGGTCGAAAAACTCCTCTTCGGCCCGGACGATGACGTTCCAGTGCTCCTTCGACAGGCGCTCGCGCAGGGCCGATGCCGAATGCCGTATGGAGCGCAGGTTGTAGCCCACGCTCGGCACTTCCACGGCATTGCCCAGGCCGGCGATGAGCGAGCGCTCGAACACGCGCCGCGCCTGGATGGCCGAAGGCACGGCCGGCAGCACCAGGCCGTTGTAGATGGCCATGTTGCGCATCCATGACAGCAGCGGCGCGGACGACTGGTCGTCGCCGCTCAGGCCTTCAAGAATGACGCGGGCCAGCCGAAGGCTGTTCTCGGTGCGCTCGGCATAGCGGCCCAGCCAGAACAGGTTTTCGGCGGCACGGCTCGTGACCATGCGCTTGCGCTGGGTCAGTGTCTCGGCCGAGATGCGCGGCGTGAGCAGGGTGGTGCGGTCGACTTCGCCCTTGGTCTTGACCCAGGCGTCGGCACTGCTGCCGCCGCGCTGCATCGAGGCAATGCTGTCGTGCACGCTCACCATGCGGGCCAGGCCGCCGGGCAGCACACGCCAGGAACGCGGGCCGTCGGACACGGCGAACACCCGCAGCATCATCGAACGGGGCGCGATCCGCGGCGGGTGGTTGGGCGGGTTGGTCCAGGTGGGCATCTGCGAGAGCGGCAGATAGGCCTGCACCGTGTATTCGTCGCCCTGGCGCACGATGCGGCCGGCCCATTCGTCGAGCTCGCGGCGTGAAAGATTGCGGCCGAGCACGGCCTCGAACGCGTTGTGGCCAGCGGTGCCGCGGTAGGTCGGCTTGATGACGCAGTTGCTGAGGTCGGGCAGGGCGCTTTCGAGCGCCGCACGCTCGCCGCACCACCAGGTGGGCAGTGCCGGCAGCTGCAATTCTTCACCCAGCAGGTGGCGCGAAAGCGCCGGCAGAAAGCCCAACAATGCTGGCGATTCGAGGAAGGCGGAGCCCGGTGCATTGGCCACCAGCACATTGCCGGCGCGGATCACCTGAAGCAAACCGGGCACGCCCAGGCGTGAGTCGGGCCGCAGCTCCAGCGGGTCGAGGTACTGGTCGTCAAGTCGCTTGAGCAGGCCGTGCACCGGCTCCAGGCCCTTCAGCGTCTTCAGGTAGAGGTGCTGGTCGCGCACCGTCAGGTCGCTGCCCTCGACCAGCGTGAGGCCGAGGTAGCGCGCCAGGTAGGCATGCTCGAAATACGTTTCGTTGTAAGGGCCGGGCGTGAGCAGGGCGATGTGCGAATCCTTGCCCGCCGGGCTCATCTGCTTGAGGCCGTCGACCAGCGCACGGTAGGTGGCGGCCAGGCGCTGGATGTGCATCGATTCGAAGGCCTGGGGAAACAGGCGCGAGATCGAAAGGCGATTTTCGAGCAGGTAGCCCAGGCCACTTGGTGCCTGGGTGCGTTGCGACACCACCCACCAGTTTCCATCCGGCCCGCGGGCCAGATCGAAGGCGGCGATGTGCAGGTGCGTGCCGCCGATGGGCTGCACACCGTGCATCGAGCGCAGGTAGCCCGGGTGGCCCTGCACCAGCGCCGGTGGCAACAGGCCGCGCGCCAGCAATTGCTGGGGGCCGTACATGTCGGCCATGACGCTGTCGAGCACCCGCACGCGCTGCAGCACGCCGGCCTCCACCTGTTGCCAGCTCTCCGGCGAAACGATCAGTGGAAAGAGGTCAAGCGACCAGGGCCGCTGTGGGTTGTCGGCGTCGGCATAAAGATTGTAGGTGACGCCGTTGTCGCGGATCTGGCGCTGCAGCTGGGCGGTGCGGCGGTTCAGGTCGTTGAAGCCGTCGCGACCGAGATGTTCGAAGAATTCGGACCACTCCGGTGTGGGTGCCGGTTGGACCGGCGTGCTACGCAGCGGGCCGTCTTCGACAGGACGCGATTGCCCGCGCAGTTCATCAAAATGACCAGGCAGCGCCGCACGTGCCAGCACCGACGCCAGGCCGGAGGCGCTTTCCTGTCCGTGCGTTTCGAAAAGAGAGTTGTTTTGTTTTTCCACGGGTCGTCGCATTGTCACATCGGCACGTCGCTGATCGCCTCATTGTGGGCGATTCACGACGGGCCATCCGGCAGTTGCAACATGGCGCCATGACAAATCAGCATGCGGTGCCCGGTGACCCTAGAGGCCGGGCCAGAGTGTGACAAACCGCAGGCTGGCCCGCCTGGCGCAGCGCGGGTGGGCATGTGGCTGCCGCGGTTGCGGCGGCCGCAACGTCTCAGCGCCGCAGGTCGAGGGTGAACGGGAACTCCTTGCTTCCCGGCACGTTGATGGTGGCAGGCGGCACGTTCATCACCCCCGGCGTGTGGCCCATGCGGGCGAAGCGCGACAGGCGCCGGCTTTCCGCGGTGTAGGCGTTGACGGGGAAGTTGTCGTAGCTCAGGCCGCCCGGATGCGTGACGAAATACTGGCAGCCACCCACCGAATGCTTCATCCAGGTGTCGACGATGTCGAAGGTCAGCGGGGCGTGCACGCCGATGGTGGGGTGCAGCGCCGAAGGCGGGTTCCAGGCGCGGTAACGCACACCGGCAACGAACTCGCCCATGGTGCCGGTCGACTGCATCGGCATGGCCTGGCCATTGCAGGTGACGACGTAGCGGCTCTGGTTCATGCCGGTCACCTTGACCTCGATGCGCTCGAGCGACGAGTCGACATAGCGCGCGGTGCCGGTGGACGAGCTTTCCTCGCCCAGCACATGCCAGGGCTCCAGCGCATTGCGCAGCGTGAGTTCCATGCCGTGCGACTGAATCGAGCCGACCAGCGGGAAGCGGAACTCCAAGTGCGGCGCGAACCAGCTTGCATCGAACGCGTAGCCGGCCATGTTCATCTCGGCAATGATGTCGTTGAAGTCCATCTGGATGAACGACGGCAGCATGAAACGGTCGTGCAGTTCGGTGCCCCAGCGGGTGGCCGGCGCGCGGTAGGGGGTCTTCCAGAAGCGGGCCACGAAGGCGCGCAGCAGGAGTTGCTGCACGATGCTCATGCGCGCATGCGGTGGCATCTCGAAGGCACGCAACTCCAGCAGGCCGAGGCGCCCTGTGCTGCTGTCGGGCGAGTACATCTTGTCGATGGAAAACTCGCTGCGATGGGTGTTGCCGGTCGCGTCGATCAGGATGTTGCGCAGCGTGCGGTCGACGATCCACGGCGGCATGTCCTGGCCATACTTCTCGCGGTTGCGGGCAACCTGCTCGATGGCGATTTCGAGCTCGTAGAGCTGGTCGTTCCGGGCTTCGTCCACACGTGGTGACTGGCTCGTCGGGCCGACGAACATGCCGCTGAACAGATAGCTCAGCGACGGGTGGTTGTGCCAGTACAGCAGCATGCTGGTCAA
>JAQGNA010000741.1 GCA_028292075.1 Rhodoferax sp.
CCGCCGTCCAGCTCGAGCGCGCAGCCTCGCCATGGCCGTCGCATTCTCGGGACTGGCTGGCTGCGCATCGGTCGAGGTGCCCTCGCTGCCGGACCGCGTACCGCCAGCCTGGCGCCATGCGGCTACCGCGTCCACGCCCGCGCCAGCGGACCAAGCACCAGCCGGCAGCGCACCAGGCACCAGGCTGCCAGCCGGGAACCCGCCAGCCCCGGACCTGCAGACCTGGTGGAAGGCCCTGGGCGATCCGCGCCTCGACGCATTGGTCGACCGCGCGCTCACCCAAAACCTCACGCTGGCCCAAGCCGGCAGCCGCCTGCGTCAGGCCCGGCTGCTGGCGGGTCGCGACAACATGGCCTTCCGTCCCAACCTGTCCGCGGGCGCCCGCACGGTGCAGGATGTGTCCGCCACCGACACTTATTTCCAGGCGAGCTTCGACGCGACCTGGGAGCTCGGGCTGTTCGACGCGCGGGAATCCGCGCGCCGCGCCGGCCAGTCCCGGCTCGACACGGCCGTCGCCAACGTCCAGGCCGCCAAGGTCTCGGTGGTGGCCGAGGTGGTGCGCACCTATGCCGACCTGCGCGCCGCCCAGGTCCAGCAAGACCTGCTGGCGCGCCAGCTCACGCTCGACCAGCGCAGCGCCGCGCTGTTCACGGTGCAGCGCCAGCAAAGGCTCGGTGCACCGGACGAGCATTCGCAGGCCGAGGTTCGCGTCGCCCAGACGGCCGCCCAGCTCGGCCAGCCGCGGCAGGCCGCAGACCGCGCGGCGCAAAGCCTGGCCCTGCTGCTCGGCCTGGACACGCCCGACGCCGACTGGCAGTCGCCCCCCGTCTGGCCGCCACGGCGCCAGCCCGGCCTGGGCGCCTTCAGCCTGCAGCAGGTGCCGGCCGACCTGCTGCGCTACCGCCCGGAGATCCGCACGGCCGAGGCCGAGGTGCTGAAGTCGGCCGCGGAACTGGGCAGCGCCACAGCCGAGCTCTACCCCCGCGTCACCCTCGGTGCCTCGCTGCTCTTCGCCCACAACCTGACGCAGAACCGCCGCACCAACACCGACAACATCCCCGGCTTCGGCCCCATGATCGACATCCCGCTGTTCGACTGGGGCCGGCGGCGCGCCGCTGCCGACGCGCACAAGGAAGCCCTCGACGCATCGCTCCTGGCCTACCGCCAGGCCGTGCTGGAAGGCGTATCCGAGGCCGAATCGGCGCTCGGGGCGTTGCAGGAAACCGGCGAGCGCGGCCGGCAGTTGCGCACCGTCAGTGGCCTGCTGGCGCGTCGCGCGAAAGACGTCGCCACACTGGCCCGCCTCAGGCTTGCCGGCGGCATCGAACAGATCGCGACCGAGCGCAGCGCGCTGCAGGCCGACATCGACGTCGCGGCCGCGGAGGCTGCGCAGACCCAGGCTTTCGTGGCGCTGTACAAGGCGCTGGGCGGCGCGCCACTGCCGGCGCAAGCGGACGCATCGGCCGTCCGTTCGGCGGACGACGCGATCGGCCCCGCGCCGGCGTGGCCGGGGGGCACGCGGTGATCGCCCTGGCCCGCAAGACCATGGTCTACGAATGGCGGCGCTTCGTGCCGGCCGTGTTCGCGGTCGGATTCTCCGGCGTGCTGCTTGCGGTGCAGGCCGGGCTGGTGCTGGGCATTTTCGGCAGCGCGGCCGTCTACGTGACCGCTTCGTCGGCCGACCTCTGGGCCGGCTACCCGGGCACGCAAAGTGTCAACTTCGGCCGCGAGGTGGGCCCCGACGTCGAGATGCGGCTGCGCATGGACCCGGCCGTGGCCGAGGTCGAGCCCTACCTCTGGGTCGAAGGCGACTGGCACAACCAGCAGCGCACGGGCGGCGGCGTGCCCGTGTTCGTCTCGGGCATCGGCACCGCAATGGACGCGATGATGTTCGCAAAAATCCTGCCGCTGCGAACCCGCCAGTTGCTGCGTGAGCCAGGTGCGGTGGTGGTCGACCGGTCCGACCTGCGCCAGCTGGGCACGGCCGTGGGTGCCGGCGCCTGGATCAACGGCCAGCGGGTGAAGGTGGTGGCCGCGCTTAGCGGCTTGCGTGCGTTGGGCGGCGTCAACGTGCTCGCCTCGCGCGACACCGCCCGCCGCCTGCAGGCGGGCGAGCCGGCCGCAGGGGCGACCTATTTTGTGGCGCGGCTGCGTGAGCCGTCGCAGGCGGCGGCAGTGCAGGCACGGCTGGCGGCGCCATCGGCTTCGTTCGGCCCGTTCGCGGTATGGACCGCCACCGACTTCGCCCAGCGCTCGCAGCTGTACTGGATGTTCGACACCGGCGCCGGCATCGCCGTGCTGTTCATGGCCGGCATCGTCTGCCTGGTGGGGGCGGTGGTCACGAGCCAGTCGCTGATGGGGGTGGTGGCCGCATCGGCCCGCGAATACGCCATGCTGAACGCCCTCGGGGCCAGCCTGCTGTCTCTGAGTCGGGTGGTGCTGGAGCAGGCGTGCTGGATCGGCGGCCTGGGCCTGCTGGTGGGCGGCGCGGCCAGCGGCCTCCTGCTGTGGCTGGCTGCCCGTTACGACGTGCCGGTCGACATGAACCTGCCAGTGGCACTGGCCTGCGCCGGACTCGTGGCGGGCCTGGCGCTGGCCTCGGGACTGATGGCGGTGCGTGGGTTGTCTCGCGCAGAACCGGCGATGCTGCTCCGATGACCGACCACCGCCGATATGCCGAAATGCCGAAGCGCCGATGCGCCATGGCGCACTGCCATGAATGATTCGGCTCCCAGCCTGGAAGCTCGCCAGGTCAGCAAGTCCTTCATGTCCGGCGCGGTGCGGGTGCATGTGCTGCAGGGCCTGTCGATCGCCATCCACCGCGGCGAGCTGACGCTGATCTCGGGCCCATCGGGTTGCGGCAAAAGCACGCTGCTGTCGCTGCTGAGCGGCCTGCAATGGCCGGACGACGGCGAGGCCCTGGCGCTGGGCGAAAACCTCGGCGCGATGAACAAGCGCCAGCTGGAGCGCTTTCGCCTGCACCACACCGGCTTCGTGTTCCAGGGCTTCAACCTGTTCCCCGCACTCACGGCGCGCGAACAGGTGCAGCTGCCGCTGGGCTACCTCGGCCTGGACCGTCGAGAGTCCGCCGGCCGCGCCTTGCGCGCACTCGACGAAGTGGGCATGGCGCACCGCGCCGATGCGCGCCCGGCGGAGCTGTCTGGCGGCGAGAAGCAGCGCGTCGCGATCGCCCGCGCGCTGGCCAAGGAGCCGCCGTTGCTGTTCGCCGACGAACCCACCAGCGCCCTCGACGCCGACAACGGCCAGAAGATCATCGACATCCTGCACCGCATCGCCCGCTCGCACGGCACCACCGTGCTGTGTGTCAGCCACGATCCGCGCCTGGTGCGCCACGCCGACCGGGTTCTGACCATGGAAGACGGCCGCATCCGCAACGACTGGCGGCCTGTGCCCGCCGCCAATCCGCCGGCCACCGAAGTGGCATGGCCCGACCACCCCCGTCCCCTGGAAATTTCCGCATGACCTTTCTCCGCCATCGGCCGGCATGGCCGCGCTTGTTCCCGGCGCTTGCCTGCGGCATCCTGTTGGCGCTCGGTGCCTGTTCCGACCGCGGTGCGTCCGGGGCGGGCGGGCTCGGGGCGACCAGCGCCAACGTCAACGCCAATGCGGCTACCGTGTCACCGGGCAATGGCGGCCCACGCGAGCTCGCCATGGCCCGCGGCAAGATCGAGGTGCAGGGCGGCCTGCTCGAAGTGATGACGGCGCAGGACGGCACGGTCGAAAGCCTTGCGGTGAAGGAAGGGGACAGCGTGCGGCGCGGCCAGCTGCTGTTGAAGCTGGCCCCTGAACAGGCCCGCATGGAGGTCGCCATGGCGCAGGCCGAACTGCGACTGGTGCACGCCCGCCGCCAGGGCCAGGCCACCAGGCTGCCCGCCGCGCGCCAACTGGCGCAGCGCACCGGCGAAGCGGCCCGGGCGGGCGCCCTTGACCCGCAGCGGGCCGATGAGGCCCTGCAGGCGCAACGCGACATCGAATCCGCGGTGGCCGTGCTCGATGCGGAAGACGCCGTGGCACGCCAGAAGCTCGCGCAGGCGCAGCTCGCGGTGTTGCGCCAGAACCTCATGGCCGCCGTCGACGCCGACGTGCTCAGGCTCAACGTGCAACCCGGCGCCCGCATCTCGGCCCAGGCGACGCGGCCGGTGATGGTGTTGCTGCCGCACCGCCCGCTGATCGTGCGTGCGGAGCTGAACGAAAGCTTCGTGGCCAACGTGAAACCCGGCACCCGCGCCAGCGTGAACATCGACACCGAAGGGGCCAACGGCCAGCGGCCCGCACCGCTGTCGGCCAGGGTCGTGAGGCTCGGCCAGGCCTTTGGCGGCAGCCGGCTCGACGACGACGCCGCCTCGCGCAACAATCTGCGCGTGGTGGACTGCTTTCTTGAATTCGACGCCATTCCGCAAGGCCTGCGGCTGGGTCAGGACGTGAGGGTGAGCTTCCATGAGTAATACCATGCCCGCAGAGCGGCGCAAATTCTTCGACATCCGGCCCCCAGGCTGGATGGTGCAATGCGACTTCGACGGCACCATCAGCGTGGACGACGTGACCGACAGCCTGCTGCAGCGCTTCGGCCGCCCGGGTTGGCAGGCCCTCGAAGAGGCCTGGGAGGCCGGCGCGATCGGCTCGCGCGAATGCATGAAGGGCCAGGTGGCCCTGCTCGACATGAGCGCCGCCGAACTCGACGCCCACCTCGACGCCATGCCGATCGATCCCCACTTTCCCGCCTTCGTGGCCGAAGCACAGCGCCGCGGCATGCTGGTGCAGGTGGTGAGCGACGGCATCGACCACGCCATCCGCCGCATCCTGGCACGCCACGGCCTGAGCGGCTTGCCGGTGCTGGCCAACCACCTCGTGCAGGCCGGAGAGCGGCGCTGGCAGCTGCAGTCGCCACATGCCAGCGCCGCTTGCGTGCGGGCCAGCGGCAATTGCAAATGCGAACGCCTGGCGGAACAGCAGGCAATGCATGGCCGGGTGCTGTTCGTTGGCGACGGCAGCTCCGACTTCTGCGTTTCCGGCAAGGCCGATTTCGTGCTGGCCAAGGCGCGTCTCATCGGTCATTGCGAGAGCCATGGCATCGACCATGCGCCGTTCACAGACTTCGGCGACGCCTTGCCCCTGATGGCGCGCATCACGGCGAAAGCAACGGCCGATGCCAATGCGACAAATGCGACAAAGGCGATCACGGCGAAAACGACAGCGGGGGCAGCATGATGCGCCAGCCAGGTCATCACTCGGAGACTTGCCATGGCGCATGAAGTCTGCATCACCCCGAACGAATTCCTGCTCGCCGGCCATGGGCCGCGGGCCCGCACCGGCGTGCTGCTGGTCCACGGCCTCACCGGCACGCCCAATGAAATGCGGCTGCTGGGCAAGGGCTTGCAGCGGGCCGGCTTCACGGTCTATGCCGTGCAGCTGGCCGGCCATTGCGGCACGCAGGACGACCTGCTCGCGAGCCGCTGGACCGACTGGGCAGCCACCGTGCACGAGGGTGCCGAGCGCCTGCGGGCGCGGGTCGACCGGATGGTCGTGATGGGTCTGTCGATGGGCGCCGTGCTGTCGCTCGAACTGGCGATTGCGCGGCCGGAACTGGTCGACGGCGTGGGCGCGCTGTCGACCATGTTCCAGCACGACGGCTGGAGCATGCCGTTCTACACCCGGCTCTCGTTCCTGCTGCGGCCGTTCCGCTTCTTCGGCATCGGACGTCATCGCGTGTTCATGGAACAGCCACCCTACGGCATCAAGGACGAAGCGCTGCGCAAGCGCATCGTGGCCCAGATGCAGTCGGGCGACAGCGCCGCGGCCGGCCTGCCGGGCAACCCCTGGTATGCCGTCATCGAGATGCGCGCCCTGGCCCGCCATGTGATGCGTCGCCTCGGACATGTCACCGCGCCCTGCCTGGTGATCCACGCGAGCCAGGACGATGTCTCCAGCCCGGCCAACGCCGAACTGGTGGCGCGCAAGGTGCGCGGCCCGGTGGAGCTGGTGCTGCTGCACGACAGCTACCACATGATCACCATCGACCGCGAACGCCGCACCGTCACCGCACGCGCCGTCGACTTCGCGGCGCACCTGTCGGACAGCGGGACCGATGCCGCAAGCACACCGCCCGCCAGCGCACCGCCCGCAACCGTCCGCCCCATGTCATCGCGCAAGACCGCCTCGACGGCTTCGCTCGCGGCATGAGCGGCTCCGAACTCACGCCACTCGTGGCCACGCTCTGGGTGATGAACGTGCTGGTGGACAGCGGCGGCCAGCTGGCCTTCAAGGCGGCCGCCGGCGACCCACGCGCCGGTGACGGCCTGGCCCGCTGGACCTTCATGGCGCGCCGGCCGTGGCTGTGGATCGGCGTCGGTTGCTACGTTGCCGAGTTCCTGCTGTGGCTCGCCTTCCTGTCGCTGGTACCGCTGTCCGAAGGGGTGCTGCTGGGCTCGATCAACATCGTCGCCATCATGCTGGCCGGCCGCTATCTCTTCGCCGAAAGACT
>JAQGNA010000747.1 GCA_028292075.1 Rhodoferax sp.
TGCGTGTTGCATGGACCATGTCCGGCTTGGCCACCGTTTCGGCAAAGGTCGGGCCGAAATCACGCTCGCTGGCCACAAACTTGTTCAGCAAGTTCTGGTACAGCACTGCATTGCCCGACATGACCCGCAGGCCGGCGCGCACGTCGATGCCTGGCAGCGTCGCCAGCTCGGCCTGCCAGGCTGGCGCGGCGTCGACCGGCCTGGCCCGCCGTGCCTCCAGGGCCGAGGGCGGCGACGGTGCGCCCAGCGCTCCCCAGGGCGACGGCGTCGCCTTGGTCGTCCTGCTCGGGCTGGTCGTCTTGGCAGGACTGCCGGCCGCGGTGGGAGTGGCCTGTTCCGACAGGGTGGAAGGGGGGGCCGCCGAGGCGTCCGCGGCCTCGGCGCCGCTTGCATCCCCGTCGGCCACGCGCGGGCCCGGCACCCAGCGCGCGATGGTGGCGAACATCGCCGCGACGTCGAGCGGCTTGGTGATGTGGTCGTTCATGCCCACGGCCAGCACGCGCTCCCGGTCCTGGCTCATGGCGTTGGCGGTCATGGCGATGATCGGCAGCTTTGCGAAGCGCGGGTCCTCCCGCAGCAAACGCGTCGCGGTGTAGCCGTCCATGACCGGCATCTGGCAATCCATCAGCACGGCGTCCACCGTCTGTAGCGCCAGGATGTCGATCGCTTCCTGGCCGTTGTAGGCCACCAGCACTTCGGCGCCGGCGTTGTGCAGCAGGTCGGTGGCGAGTTCCTGGTTGATTTCGTTGTCTTCGACCAGCAGCAGCCGCAGGCCCCGCAGCCTGTCGGCGCTGGCGCGGATCGATTCGCGCTGCACGACGTGGCGCGTCTGCTCGACGAAGGGCGCGCTGCCGATCACGCGGTTGAAGGTGTCGTACAACGTGGACGCCGTGACCGGCTTGGTCAGCACGCCCTGAATGCCGACACCGGAGTGATGCACCGCCTGCAGCGCCTCCGCCCGGCCGTAGGCGGTCACCATCACCACCTTGGGCAGTTCGAGGCCCGAATGCGCCTGCATGCGCTTGAGCGTGGCGATGCCGTCGACCTCGGGCATCATCCAGTCGAGCAGGATCATGTCGTAGGGCTTGCCCTTGTCCTGCGCCTGCACCGCCAGCGCGAGCGCGCTGCCTCCGTTGTCGGTCACGTCCACCTGCAGGCCGAAGGCCATGCTCATGGTGCGCAGTATTTCGCGCGCGCTGTGGTTGTCGTCCACCACCAGCACGCGCGTGCGCTGGAAATCGGGCCGGCGGGCCTTGCGGCGCTCGAAGTCCTGGTCCGGCTGGCGCTGGAAGAGCGTGGTGAAGTGAAAGACGCTGCCGACATCCGGTGCGCTTTCCACCCACAACCTGCCGCCCATCAACTCGGCCAGCGTCTTCGAGATGGTCAGACCGAGGCCGGTGCCACCGTACTTACGGGACGTGGAGCTGTCGGCCTGGGTGAAGGCCTTGAACAACCGTGCGATCTGCTCGTCGCTCAGGCCAATGCCCGTGTCGCGCACCCAGAAGTGAAGCGCCACATCGCGGGTGCCGGGGCTGACCACGGATGGTGAGCCGCCGGAGTCGACCCGGCCGTCTGGTTCGGCGTGCGGCGAATGGAACTTCACACCCACCACGATTTCTCCCGTGGCAGTGAACTTGAGGGCGTTGCCGGCCAGGTTGAGCAGCACCTGGCCCAACCGCAGCGGGTCGCCCATCAGGGCCGTGGGAAGGCTCGGGTCCACGTCGAACAAAAATTCGACGCCCTTGTCATCGGCCCGCGAACCCAGCACATTCGCCAGGTTCTCGAGTACGTCGTCGAGGTGAAAAGGGACGACCTCGATGGTCATCCGGCGCGCCTCGATCTTCGAGAAGTCGAGGATGTCGTTGAGGATGCCCAGCAGGTTGTTGGCCGAGAAGTAGACCTGTTCGATGTAGTTCTTCTGCTTCGGATGGAGGTCGGTGTTCAGTGCCAGGCTCGACATGCCGATGATGGCGTTCATCGGCGTGCGGATTTCGTGGCTCATGTTCGCCAGGAAGTCCGACTTGGCGCGGTTCGCCTCTTCTGCTGCCTGCTTGGCTTCCATGATGGCAATCTCGGCCTCCTTGACGGCGGTCACGTCCTGGCTCACGCCGACCACGGTCGTCATGCGGCCGTTGGGGCCGCGCTCGGCATGGCCCAAGGTGTGGATCCAGACCACTCGTCCATCAACCGGGCGCTTGTACTGGTAGGTGGCGTCGAACACCGGAACACGGCCTGTGATGGCATCGCGAAAGTTCTGCGCCGCCGCGGCAGCCAGGGCAGGATTCCCCTCGTGCATGCGGTCCCACAATTCCGTGCGGGCGTTGTAGCGCCAGTCGGGCGGCCGCGGCGTCTCGCCGAAGAGATCGGCGGTCCGGGGCGACGAGAAGAACACGTCAAGCTCGCCACTCTTTGCCAGCCAGGGGCCGGACTGGGTCAGCGCCAAGGCCTGATTCGCAAGCTGGTTGGCCCGCATGAGCTCGGCCGCGGCCACCTGCTCTTTCTCGTTGATGTGCTTGAGGTTGTCCCGCATCAAGCCGAGCTTGCCTAAAACGCTGTCGGGGTCGGCTTCTGCAAGGGCCGCATCCACGTCCAGGTGGCCGGCTGAAATCTCCTTGATGCTGGCATGCACTGCATCGATCGAGCCACCGAGCACGCGCTCCAGTTTGCTGACGAATGCGTTGAAGGTTTCCGAGACCTCGGCGAATTCACGGATGTTGGACGTTGCCAGGCGCAGGCCCAGGCGCGCGTCGCCACTGGCAATGTGCTTGAGCGCGTCATGAACACGGCGCAGCGGCTTGAGCACCGCAAGCGACAGCGACAGGTAGAGGGCCGCCATGGCCACGAGGTTGATGGCAATGCACTGCGCCAGCAAGCGGTAGAGCTGTTGCTGCAGGGCGGCGTCCATGCGGGCGGTCGTGACGTAGATCACCGCGTCGCCCAGGTCCCGCATGGTGTCGCCGTCCAACT
>JAQGNA010000001.1 GCA_028292075.1 Rhodoferax sp.
CGCCTGCCGGGCGACTGCGGCGACGAATACCGCCGTCCGCCCTTCCTCACCGCCTCGGGCGACCTGAGCCACCACCTCGACACCGTGCCGCCACTGTGGCCACGGTTGCGCGTGGCCGGCCATGCCGACCGCTGGACCATCGACAGCGGCAGCGTCTGGGAGCCGCTGGCCGGCTATGCCCGTGCGGTTCGCGTGGGCGACCGCATCATGGTCTCCGGCACCACCGCCACGCATGGCAGCGGCCAGCTGGTGGGCAAGGGCGATGCGGCGGTACAGGCCACCTACATCCTCGACAAGATCGAGGCCAGCCTCAAGGCGCTGGGCGGCCGTCTGCAGGACGTGGTGCGCACGCGCATCTACCTCACCGACGCGAACGACTGGCAGGCCGTGAGCGCGGTGCACGGGCAGTACTTCGGCGACATCCGGCCGGCCAACACCATGCTCGCGGTTGCGGCCCTGATCGGCGACGGCTACCGCGTCGAGATCGAGGCCGAGGCCATCACCGGCGCGGCGCTGTAGACCGTGCCGATGCCTCCCCCCATGACCACGGCCGCCACCGGCGCGCCGTCGCGCGACCTGCTGGTGGTCGACCGCATCTCGAAGCACTTCGGCGGTCACCAGGCGGTGAACCAGGTGTCCTTCAAGCTGCGTGCCGGCAGCATCGGCGGCCTGATCGGGCCCAACGGCGCCGGCAAGACGACGCTGTTCAACTGCCTGGCCGGCTTCATGCGGCCGGCGTCGGGCCGGGTCACGCTCGACGGCGTGGAGATCGGCGGCCGGCCCGCATGCGATGTGTTCCAGGCCGGCCTGGCGCGCACCTTCCAGATCCCGCGGCCGTTCCCCGAGATGACGGTGCTCGACAACGTGATGGTGGCGCCCACCGGCCAGCTGGGCGAGCGCTTCTGGGCCAACTGGCTGCAGCCGCGCAAGGTGGCGGCGCAGGAGCGCGAAACCCGTGCCGCGGCCCGCCACTGGCTCGACTTCGTGGGTTTGTCGAAGCTCGAAGACCAGCCGGCGCACATCCTCTCGGGCGGGCAACGCAAGCTGCTGGAGCTGGCCCGGGTCATGGTGTCGAACCCCAAGCTGATCCTGCTGGACGAACCCGGCGCCGGCGTGAACCCGGCGCTGCTCGACCAGATCGTCGACAAGGTGGCCGAGCTGAACCGGCAAGGCGCCACCTTTCTCATCATCGAGCACAACATGGACCTCGTGGCCACGCTGTGCCGGCCCGTCATGGTGATGGCGCAGGGCGAGGTGCTCACTTCCGGCGACGCCGCCACCGTGCTCAGCGACCCGCGCGTGGTCGAAGCCTACCTGGGGACGGCGGCATGAGCGGCACCGTCACCCACGCTGCGGACAACGCCCCGGCGTTGCAGATCGAGGCCTTGCAGGCCGGCTACGAGCCCGGCCTGTTGATCGTGCGTGGCGCATCGCTCACGGTGCGAACGAACGAGATCTTCGCCATCCTCGGTCCGAACGGCGCGGGCAAGTCGTCGCTGGTGAAGGCGGTGGCGGGGCTGGTGCCGATCAGCGGCGGCCGCAACCTGCTGGCCGGCCGCGACATCACCCGCACGCCGGCGCACCGCATGGTGTTCGAAGGCCTGGCCTTCGTGCCACAGACCGAGAACGTTTTCGTGAACCTGAGCGTGCAGGAAAACCTGGAGCTGGCCGCGGCCATCATGAAGGCCAACCGGCGCGAGCGCGTGGACCCGGTCTACGCCATGTTTCCCGACCTGCACCGCCAGCGCAACCTGCCGGCGGGGCAGCTCTCGGGTGGCCAGCGGCAGATGCTGGCCGTGGCCCGTGCCTTGATCGCCCGACCCCGCCTGCTGATCCTCGACGAACCCTCGGCCGGCCTCAGCCCCAAGCTCGTCGACCAGGTGTTCGCCAAGCTGCGAGACGTGCGCGACAGCGGCGTCACGGTATTGCTGGTCGAGCAGAACGTCAAGGCCGCTCTGGCCCTGGCCGACCGCGCCGCGGTGCTGGTCGAAGGGCAGGAGCGCATCGTGGCCAGCTCGGCCGAACTGCTGGCCGACGAACGCATCGCCGAACTCTACCTGGGCCGCCACACCGGCCAACAGCGCCGCACGCCGGCGCAGGAAACCCACTGATGCTGCAGATCATCGCGGACGGGCTGATCATCGGCTCGGTCATTTCGCTCGGCGCCATCGGCCTGAGCATGACGCTGGCCATCGTGCGCTTCTCGAATTTCAGTCACGGCGAGCTGCTGGGCTGGGGCGCCTACCTGGCGTTGATGGCCTCCACCGGGCTCACCACGTTCAACGCGGGCCTGGCCGCGCCCATCGGGCCGTTCTCCTTCGGCTGGGGGCTGGTCGGCGCCGGCGTGGTGGCGGCCGGGCTCACGGCGCTGCTGGCGCTGGCACTCGACACCGTGCTGTTCAAGCGGCTGCGCAAGCAGGGCGCCATCACCCTGGTCATCGCCAGCTTCGGCGCGGCATTGGCGCTGCGCAACCTGCTGCTGTTCTGGCAGGGCGGCGTGCCGCAGTACTACACGCAGAACCTGCAGATCGCCATGCCGCTGCTGCCGCGCAGTTTCTGGGGCGGCCTGCGCGTCACGCCCGACCAGTTGTTCGTGCTCACGCTCACGCTCGTCACCGTGACCGGACTTCACCTGTTCCTGCGCCACAGCACGCTCGGCCGTTCGATGCGCGCCACGGCCATCAACCCCGGCCTGGCACGCGTCACCGGCATCGACCCCGAGCGCGTGCTGCGCGCCACGTGGATGATCGGCGGCGTGCTGGCCGCGGTGGCGGGCGTGTTCGCCGGCATCACGGTGCAGCTGCGTCCGACCATGGGCGTCGAGTTGCTGTTGCCGCTTTTCGCCGCGGTCATTCTGGGCGGCATCGGGTCGATCTGGGGCGCGGTGCTGGGCGGGCTGATCGTCGGCCTGGCGGAGAGCGTGTCGGTCACCGTGGTGGGGGCCGAGTACCGGGCTGCGGCGGCGTTCGCGGTGCTGATCGCCATCCTGATGGTGCGGCCGACCGGCCTGTTCGGAGAAAAACGATGATGCCCGATCTCGGCGGCTGGCTGTCCTATGCCAGCTTCTTCCTGGTGTTCGCCAGCGCCTACGCGATCATCGTGCTGGGGCTCAATCTGCAGTGGGGCTTCACCGGCCTCTTCAACGTGGGCGTGGCAGGTTTCGTGGCCATCGGCGCGTACACCTCGGCATTGCTGACCACGCCCGAAGCGGCAGGCCGCATGGGCGGCCTCGGCTGGCCCGTGGCCCTTGGCATGCTGGCGGCCATGGGCGTGGCGGGCCTGGTCGGGCTGCTGGTCGGCGCACTGGCGCTGCGGCTGCGGCAAGACTATCTGGCCATCACCACCTTCGGCATTGCCGTGACCATCCAGCTCGTGGCCAACAACGCCAAGGGCCTGACCGGCGGGCCGTTCGGCGTGCAGTTCATCCCCAAGCCGATGCAGGGCTGGCTCGGCACCGGGCTGCCGTGGACGCTGGCCTACCTGGCCATGG
>JAQGNA010000045.1 GCA_028292075.1 Rhodoferax sp.
CGCGGCGCATCGAGCCGCCTGCCCACCGACAGCACGCGGGCGAGCACCCGCAGCCACGGCTTCTGGAAACTGGTCAGTACCAGTTCATCCAGGCCATAACGCAGAACGATCCAGACAATGAAGACGCCGCGGAACAGACGGCTCATGAAGCGGCCTTGCCGGCCTCCGCGCCGTTGCCCATGCCACCGGAGCCCGCCGTACCAGTTGCGCCACTTGCGCCACTCGCGCCTCCTGCGCCTCCTGCGCCATCCGAACCGGCAGCTCGCGCGCCGCCGACAAAGCGGCGCAGCGCCTGGCCTACGCCGCGTGCCATCTGGCCGATGGTGTGGGCGACCGGGTCTCCGACGATGCGCGACAGGTCTTCCTCGAGGTCCCAGCGGACATGGTCGAACAGCCAGTTCACCTCGGCCGCGAGTTGCACGTCGCCCACGATGCGCACGTTCGGCTTGTCGCCGCGCAGGGCCAGCTGCGCCAGCTGCAGAGGCGATTCGTCAGTGATGGTGAGCGTGAGATCGGGATGGTCGGTGGCCACGGCCAGATCGAGCAGGCCGGCTGGCGTTGCCACCAGCGGCAGCTGGACGCTGCGCCACTGCAGCATCACGACGCGCCCCTTTTGACGGGTGAGCCGGGCCGTGGCCTCTGGCTCCTGCATCAGCACATGGTTCAGCATGAGAACCACCCGATGCTGCATTTCGTCGACCAGCCAGGGTGGCGGCTGCAGCCCCGAAGCCAGGCGGCCGAACTGGCCTAAAAGATCAGACACAAAAGGAAATGGGGACTGTGTTGCCATAGTCCCCATTCTACGTACCGCCCCAGGCTTCGCGCACTGCGCGGGGCTTTCGCCAACCCCCGCAGAGGCCGTTACCTGGAGCCGGACCAAGCCGGTTCCGCGGTATCGCCCAAGGGGCGGCGTGCTTACTGCAACGCCTGCACGCCGGCGACCAGCCAACCGCTGCCGCCGCTCTTCGGCTTGGTCATGTTCCAGACTTCCCGGAACGGGCTCGGGCCGGCCGAGGGTTCTTCGCGGATCATGCCGGAGAACTCCACACTGGCCATGTAGTCGTCGCCCACGTCCTCGATGCCGAGCAGCTTGGCTTCCAGCATCACGACATCGGTCTTGTTGTTGACGCCACCGGTGTGGCCTGCCCGCTCGGTCAGCTGCGATTGGATTTCCTTCAGCATGTCGTCGGTCATCATGGAGCGCAGCGAAGCGATGTCCGCGCCGTCCCACGCCGATTGCAGCGTGATGAAGTTGTTCTTGGCCGCGCGCAGGAAGCCCGCCTCGTCGAAGCCGGCCGGAACGCCCCAGCTTTGCGAGCCGGTCAGTGCCGATCCGATGCCGAGGCCCGACGCGGCACCGGCAGTGCCAATGGCAGAGCCTGTGCCTGCACCCTGGCCGATCGATGCCGGCGCGGTGTCATAGGTCACGGGGCGCTCCCACGGCCGGGCCGATGCATCGTTGCCAACGTTCTCGGGCCGGTAGGTGGCCGCACCTGCACCCGCACCCCCGCTCGCACCTGCAGCACCCGCGCCCTGGAAGGCGAACGGGCTGTTGCGGTCGATCGGCGCACTGGCGGCGGCCCTGCGGCGCATGAACCAACCGAAAGCGACCATGGCGATCAGCACCATCAGGGCGATCAGCATGAACTGACCGAAGGCGGCGCCCATGCCCAGCGAATTGGCCAGCCAGGCCAGGCCAAGGCCCGCCGCCAGGCCGCCCAGCATCGCGCCCCAAGGGCGCTTGGGTGCCGCTGCGGGTGCGGCTGCCGGCGGGGTGTTTGGACGTGCGGCGGCCGCACTGTTCTGCGCCGGCGCGGCAGGCGCGGTGGGTGTCGCCTCGCGTTGCGTGACGTTGTTCGACTGCCGGCCGATCGACTTGCCGCCACCGAGTCGGCGTGCCGCGTCGGCGTCGAGGACGGTGGTCAGGGCCAGCGCCGCGGTGAGGATGATTGCCCAGATTTTCATGGTGCCTCCATTAAATTATTGAGAGCCAGATGGGGACGCTTCGTCACTTTGATAGTGTCGTTGTGGGTGACTCAGCACTTGATCCCGACGTGCAAGGCAACCATGCCGCCGGTGAGGTTGTGGTAGTCGACATGGCCGAAGCCAGCCGACTTCATCAGTTCTTTCAGTTCCTGCTGGCCCGGGTGCACGCGGATCGATTCGGCCAGGTAGCGGTAGCTGCTGTCGTCGCCGGCCACCATCTTGCCCAGCCGCGGCAGCACCTTGAAGGAATACCAGTCGTAGGCTTTCTCGAGTGGCTTGGCCACCTTCGAGAACTCGAGCACCAGCAGTTTGCCGCCCGGCTTGAGCACACGGTTCATCTCGGCCAGGGCGACATCCTTGTGGGTCATGTTGCGCAGGCCGAAGGCCACGCTGACAACGTCGAACGAGCCCGACGCAACAGGCAGCTTTTCCGCGTCGCAGACCATGGTGGGCAGCACCACGCCGGCGTCGAGCAGGCGGCTCCGGCCGGTGCGCAGCATGGCTTCGTTGATGTCGGTGTGCACCACCCTGCCCGAGGCACCGGCCTTCTTGGCGAAGGCCATGGCGAGGTCGCCCGTGCCGCCGGCGATGTCGAGCACCTGCGCGCCTTCGCCCACGTTGGCCACCAACACGGTGTAGGCCTTCCAGGCACGGTGCAGCCCCATCGACATCAGGTCGTTCATGAGGTCGTACTTGGGCGCGACAGAGTCGAACACGCCGCGCACGTGGCGTGCCTTGTCGCTTTCTTCAACCGACTTGAAGCCGAAATGGGTGGATGCCATGGTGGTTTGTATACTAGATCAAGAAGGCCGCGGACCCCAGCGTCAACCCTGCATCCGCTCGGGGCATTGCAGCCTTCAGTTCAAAGAAAAAGAGCCTTGCAGCCCGCCATCTGACTAGGCCAGATGCTATCAAAAAAGCAGCGAACGGCCACGTCAACCGCTGGAACAGCCATGGCCGGCCTTGGACGGCATCGGGGCGTCGCGATCGACGCCAGCGGCGTCCAGGCGCTTTGCGTAGTCGTCCCACAGCTGCGCCTGCTGCGATCCCAGGAAATACAGGTAGTCCCAGGTGAAGATGCCGGTGGTGTGGCCATCCGAAAACGCCGGCTGCACCCCGTAGTTGCCTACCGGCTCCAGCCCCGTGAGCGTGACGTCGCGCATGCCGGTCTGCAGGATCTCCTGGCCTGCGCCGTGCCCCTGCACCTCGGCCGAGGGCGAGTAGATCCGCATCAGCTCGAAAGGAATGCGGAAACTTGCGCCGTCGGAAAAACCGACTTCGAGCATGCGCGAGGTTTCGTGCACGGTGATGGCGGTGGGCGTCGGTGCCCCGGCCTTCAGGCCCGCCATCAGCGCCGTCCTCTTGTCTGGAAGCAAACGGCCGCGCTCATACCAGCACCCGCTCGATGCCGCCGTTGTTGGCGGCTTCCACATAGGTCGGCAGCCACTGGTCGCCGAGGATCTGGTTGGCCATCTCGACCACGATGTAGTCGGCCTCGAGCAGGCCGTTGTTCAGGTCGTTGCCGTAGCGGCTCAGGCCCTGCAGGCAGCTCGGGCAGCTGGTGAGAATCTTGACGTTGGCATTGGCCGCCACAGCGCCCGACTCGCGCAGCTTCGCTTCGTCCTTGCGCAGCTCTTCTTCCTTGCGGAAACGGACCTGCGTGGAAATGTCGGGCCGCGTCACGCCCAACGTACCCGACTCGCCTCAGCAGCGTTCGCTCTTCAGTACGTTGTCGCCGAGCAGCGCCTTGACGGTCTTCATCGGCTCTTGCAGCTTCATGGGCGTGTGGCAAGGGTCGTGGTACAGGTAGCCGGCGCCGTTGTTCAGCGTGATGCCTTTTTCAAGCAGGTATTCATGGATGTCGATGATGCGGCAGCCGGGGAAGATCTTGTCGAACTCATAGCCCTGCAGCTGGTCATAGCAGGTGCCGCAGCTGACCACCACGGTCTTGATGTCGAGGTAGTTCAGCGTGTTGGCCACGCGGTGAAACAGCACCCGGTTGTCGGTGATGACCTTTTCGGCCTTGTCGAACTGGCCGCTGCCCTTTTGCGGATAGCCACAGCACAGGTAGCCCGGCGGCAGCACGGTCTGCACGCCGGCGTGCCAGAGCATGGCCTGCGTCGCCAGGCCGACCTGGCTGAACAGCCGCTCGGAGCCACAGCCCGGAAAGTAGAACACCGCTTCCGTCTCGGCCGTGGTGGCCTTGGGGTTGCGGATGATCGGCACGTAGTCCTTGTCCTCGATGTCGAGCAGGGCACGCGCCGTCTTCTT
>JAQGNA010000048.1 GCA_028292075.1 Rhodoferax sp.
TCGCCGGCGCTGGCCTGGACGGCCGAACGCATGTTCTTCGGCAGCGGCATGCGCCATCCCGACAAAGTGGTCATGCGCTTCTTCGAGCTGCTGTAGCCACGAGAACTCGCCACGGCAACCCGCCACGACAACGCACCACGACCACCCCGCCACGGCCAGCCTCACAAAGCCTGTCGGGCCGCATTCCCGCACAAAACCTACGGAGACATCGCCACCATGTTCACATTCGCTTCTACCCGCCGCCACCTTCCCCTTCGGCGAATCCTGCTTGCCGCCGCAATGCTCGCATCCGCCGGCCTGCATGCGCAAACCGCCTATCCCAGCCGGCCGGTGCGCATCATCGTCGGGTTTCCCGCGGGGACGGGGCCCGACATCGTGGCCCGGCTGGTGGCCCAGAAGCTGTCGGAAAACTGGGGCAACATGGGCGTGATCGTGGACAACAAGCCGGGCGCCGGGGGCCTGATCGCCGCCAGCGAAGCGGCCCGCGCCACGCCCGACGGCTACACGCTCATGCTGGGCGAAACCGGCCAGCTGAGCATCGCGCCCAGCAGCTACAGCAAGCTGCCCTACGACCCGCAGAAGGACTTCGTTCCCGTGAGCCAGCTGGTCAGCGCCGACTTCGTGCTGCTGGTCAATCCGCAGAAGGTGCCGGCCCGCAACGTCAAGGATTTCGTCGAGTGGACCAAGCAGCAGAAGGGCCTGTTCATGGCCACCTTCGGCGCCGGCACGCCCGGGCATTTTGGCGCCTACATGTTCGGCGACGCGGTCAAGCTCAAGCCCGAGCCGGTGCATTACAAGAGCACCGGCGATGCGCTGGGCGGCCTCTTCAGCGGCGACGTGCAGGGCGTGTTCGCCTCGGTCGGCCTGGCAGCGGCCAACGTCAAGGCCGGCAAGCTGGTGGCCTTGGGCAGCACCGGCGCGACGCGTTCGTCCAACCTGCCGGACGTGCCCACCATCAGGGAACAGGGCTATCCGGGGCTCGAATTCACCTCATGGTTCGGCATCGTGGCGCCGGCCAGGACGCCAGCCGACATCGTCGCCCGGCTCAATGCCGACCTGGTGCGCGCCACGCAGTCGCCGGACACACGGGCCAAGCTCGAGGAGGCGGGCTTTCGCGTCACCGGCACCTCGCGCGAAGAGTTCGCCCGCGTCATTGCCGCCGACACCGTGACCTGGGGCAAGGCCGTCGCGGCCACCGGTTTCAAGGCCGACTGATTCCGCCGGGCCCCCAAATGCGTCATCACCTGAAGACAAGCTGAACACCCAAAGGAGACCCGCCATGCAACACACCCCATCCCCAGCGCCGCGCCGCAGTGCGAAACGCGCAACCGCCTTCGCAGCCACGGTGCTGCCCGTGCTGCTGGCCGCATGCGGCGGCGGTGGTAGCGGCGGACATGGCGGCGATGGCGGCAGTGCGCAAGCGCCGCTCGATGCCACCGCCTCGGCCGCCGCATGCGCCGACATGGTGACCAGGGCCGGCCTGCGCGCCACCACGCTCAGCACCCGCTACGTGGCCGCCGGCACGCGCCGCCCGGGTACGCTCACCACCGGCGACTTCCTGCCTGGCCACTGTGTCGTCACCGGAAGCATCGATCCACGCACCGGCGTCGACGGCAAGGCGTATGCCATCGGCTTCCAGCTCAGCCTGCCCGACAACTGGAACGGCCGCTTTCTCTACCTCGGCGGCGGCGGCAACGATGGGACCTTGCGTGATACCTCGCTCAGCTCCACCATCTCGGGCGGCACACCTTCGCCGCTGGGCCAGGGCTTCGCCGTCGTGTCGACGGACGCGGGCCACACGGGCACCAGCGCCAGCTTCGGCGCCGACCCCCAGGCGCGCATCGACCATGCCTACAACGCCCACGACAAGACCGCCGTTGCCGCCAAGGCCCTGGTCGCCTGGCGCTACGGCCGCAAGCCCGACCACTCCTACTTTTCGGGCTGCTCGGGCGGCGGCCGCCAGGGCATGATGTTCTCGCAGCGCTTTCCCGACTACTTCGACGCCATCACCGCCGGCGCGCCAGCCATGCGCGTCGCAAGCGGCGCCACCGTGGCTGCCATGTGGAACAACATCCAGCTGACGGCAGTGGCCCCCACTGACGGCGGCGGCAAACGCATCCTTTCGCAAGCATTCAGCAACGCCGACCTGAACCTCGTGTCGAATGCCGTGAAGAACGCCTGCGACGCGCAGGACGGCGCGGCCGACGGCATGGTCAACAACGTCAAGGCCTGCAGCTTCAACCCGGCCGTCCTGCAATGCACCGGCGCCAAGGCGGCCGACTGCCTGAGCGCACCGCAGGTGGGTGCGCTGGCCGCCGTCTTCAGCGGGCCGCGCAACAGCGCCGGTCAGGCGCTCTACACCGGGCAGGCCTGGGACCCGGGCCTGAGCGCACCCGGCTGGCGACAGTGGACGCTGGGCAGCTCGACCACCGCCACGCCCGACTCGCGCTACAACGTGCTGATGGTCGACGCACTGGTCAACGAGTTCTTCACCCCGCCCGACCCCGGCTTCAACCCCCTGGCCTTCAACTTCGACACCGACCCGGCCCGCATGGCCGCCTTCTCCGCGGTGTACGACACCTATGCCGACGACCGGCTGACCGCGTACAAGGCGCGCGGCGGCAAGATGCTGTTCATCCACGGAATGGCCGACCCGATCTTTTCGGCGCTCGACACCATCGGCTACTACGAGCGGCTCGCGGCCAACAATGGCGGCATCGAAGCCACGCAGAACTTCGCACGCACCTTCCTCGTGCCCGGCATGAACCACTGCAACGGCGGCCCGGCCACCGACACCTTCGACTCGGTGCAGACCATGGTCGACTGGGTCGAGAAAGGCATCGCACCCGACAGCATCGCCGCGCGGG
>JAQGNA010000056.1 GCA_028292075.1 Rhodoferax sp.
CATGTGCGCCGAAAATGAACTGGTGAAGATGCGCCTTTCCAAACAGATGCCCGGCGTAGGCGACAGCACCCAGCCCTGCGAACAGGCCGGGCGCGTGCTCGACGTGAGGATGTCCGTGCTGCCCACGCCGAACCCGAGCTTCCGGCGCGTCGACGCCCAGGTGTTCGACGGAAATTCGCCAATTCTTCGAATCTCCACCGTGGTGGGGAGGTTCTGATGCCCCCCAAGCTGGTCGCTTCGCGCGCGCCATCGCGCCACCGCGCCCGCGGCTTTACGCTGGTCGAGCTGCTGGTGGCGCTGTTCGTGATGGCGCTGCTGGCCATGCTGAGCTGGCGCGGCCTGGACGGGATGACGCGCGCGCAGGAAACGACCCGGCAGCGGGCCGACGAGGTGCTGTCGCTGCAGGCCGGCCTGTCGCAATGGAAAGCCGACCTCGACGCGCTGGTCCACCTGCCGCAGGCCGAGGCCATCGACTGGGACGGACGTGGGCTCTTCATGACGCGCCTCAGCTCCGACCCGCAGGCCGTCGGGCCGCTGGTGGTGGCCTGGACGCGCCGCAATGTGGACGGCACCGACCAATGGCTGCGCTGGCAGTCGCCGCCGGTGCGCAACCGCAACGAACTGGCGGAGGCCTGGTCGCAGGCTTCGCTGTGGGCGCAAAACCCCGGTGAGGAGCAGCGCCGCCGCGAGGTGGCCATCACGCCGCTGGCGGAGTGGAAGCTTTACTTTTACCGCGACGGCGCGTGGACGAATCCGCAGTCGAGCAGCGTGACGGTGCAGCCGCAGGGCATCGGGCAAGCGGTGGAGGACCAGGAGATTCCCGACGGCGTGCGGCTGGTGCTCACATTGCCGCCCGGCCAAGCGCTGGCCGGCGTGCTGACGCAGGACTGGGTGCGGCCCACCGTGGGCGGAGGCAAGTCATGAGCGCCACGCCCCGACGCCAACGCGGCGCCGCCCTGCTGATGGCGATGCTCACCGTCACCCTGGTCGCCACCTTTGCCGCCGCCTCGCTTTGGCAGCAATGGCGCAGCGTGGAGGTGGAGACGGCCGAGCGCTCGCGGGTGCAGTCGTCGTGGGTGCTCACCGGCGCGCTCGACTGGGCCCGGCTCATCTTGCGCGAAGATGGCCGCCAGACCAGTGGCGGCGTCGTCGACCACCTGGGCGAGCCTTGGGCCGTACCTCTGCAGGAATCGCGCCTGTCCACTTTTCTGGCGGCCGACCGCGACCATGTGGCCGACCCCAATGACGATGTCGACGCCTTTCTCTCGGGCCAGATCATCGACCTGCAATCGCGGTTGAACATCACCAACCTCATCGACGGCACCAAGGTTTCCGAGGTGTCGTACAAAGCCTTCACCCGCCTCTTCGAGCAGTTGAACCTGCCGGTGCAGGAACTGTCGGTCATGGCGGAAAACATGCGGCTGGCTGCGCAGTCGGGCGTGCTCGCAGTGCAGAGCGTCGTACCGGCCAGCGGCGTGACCGCGCCCGCCAGCAGCGGCAACGTGCTGCCCCTGGTGCCTCAGCGTGTCGAAGACCTGGGCTGGCTGGGCCTTTCGCCCGGTACGGTGGCGGCCTTGCAACCCTACGTCACGTTGTTGCCATCGCGCAGCCCGGTCAACCTCAACACCGCTTCGCTCGAAGTGCTTCAGGCCAGCATCGCCGGCATCGGCCGCTCCGATGCCCAACGGCTGATGGCGGCACGGGCGCGCAACCCGTTCAAGACCATCGCCGACGTGAAGACCCTGCTTGGCCAGGACGCGCTGGTGGTCAGCGACACCGAACACAGCGTGACCACCCGCTACTTCGAGGTCGTGGGCCGCCTGCGCATCGGCGCCAACATGGTGGTCGAGGATTCGGTGGTGCAACGCGACGGCATCAACGTGGTCACGCTCTACCGGCAACGCAGCGCCGCGGACCCGGCCGCCGTGGCTTTGGTCAACGCCCGCTGAAACGTCATTCCACCTCTCTACAATGGCCGCCGAATCCCGCCCATGAGCACCCTGATCGTCCTGCTTCCCCTGCTTCCGCTGGAATCCCTCGGCGCGGCGACCCTCTACGACTACGTGCTGTCGGACGATGACCGCACGCCCACCCAGCACGATCGCGCCGCGGCGTCGCTGTTGCCCGCCGGTGCACGGGGGGTGACCGAAGTGGTGGCCGTGGTGCCGGCCAGGGCCCTGTCGTGGCACCGCGTGGAACTGCCCAAGGGCAGCTTCGGCCGCGCCACCCTCGGCAAGGGCGGCGGCCGCGGCACCGGCGGTGGCACGCCGCGCCTGCGCGCCCTGTTCGACGGCCTGCTCGAAGACCGCCTGCTCGAAGAGCCGGGCGACCTGCATTTTGCGGTGCAGCCCGATGCGCATGACGGCGCCGCGGTATGGGTTGCGGCCTGCCAGCGCGACTGGTTGCGAGCGGCGCTCGCTCCCTTCGAAGCGGTGAAGCGGCCAGTGACGCGCATCGTGCCCGAGTTCGCCCCCGCCCCGGAAGACAACACTGTCGACCTGCCCCCATTGCAGGTGATGGGCAGTGTCGATGCGCCACTGATTGCCAGCATCACACCGCAGGGCGTGAGCCTGCTGCCATTGAATGCCGGCACCCTGGCCCTGGCCCTGGCCCAGCGCCAGACGGCTGGCGGCCCGCTGGCCACGGCGGGCGATGTCGTGCCCATCGTCGCCGAACCCGCGGTGGCGCAACTGGCCGAGGCCGTGGCGGGCCACCCGGTGACCATCGGTACGCCGGCCCAACGCTTTCTGGACGCCGCGCACAGCCGTTGGGACCTGGCCCAGTTCGAATTCAGCAGCTCCGGCCGCAGCCGCGCCTTCAAGCAGGCCGGCCAGCGCGCCAGCTTCCTGTGGCAGGCGCCGCAGTGGCGGGCGGCGCGCTGGGGGGTCGGCGTACTGCTGGCGGCCCAGGTGGTCGGGCTCAATGCCTGGGCCTGGAAGGAATCGTCCAGCCTGGAAAGTCAACGGGCGTTGATCCGCAACACCCTGACGCAAACCTTCCCCAACGTACGGGTGGTGGTCGACGCGCCGGTGCAGATGGAACGCGAACTCGTCAACCTGCGCCAGGCAGCCGGTGCCGCGTCCGGCCGCGACCTCGAAGCCATGCTCGGGGCCGTCGCCGAGACCGCACCGCCCGGCGTGGTGCTGACCGCCATCGACTTCAACAACGGCGAAGCCCGCATCCGGGGCCTCGGCGAACAGGGCCGCGAACTCGCGGGGCCGCTCGCCGGCAGGGGCTATGCCGCACGGGCCGACGGCGACCAGCTGGTGGTCCAGACGGCTTCGTCCTCTTCCTCCACGTCGAACACTTCAAACACTTTGCCATCCAGCCTTTCCGCCGCGCCCAGGAGCCTGCCATGAAGCTGCCCGCCCCGCTCCAGCCGCACTGGGACCGGCTCGCCCCACGCGAACGCCGCAGCGTGCTTGCAGCCGCCGCCCTGGTCGGCCTCGCGCTGTTGTGGTGGATTGCGCTGGCGCCGGCGCTGCGCACGCTTCAGGGGGCCGAGACGCAGCACCGCGTGCTCGACGCGCAATTGCAAACCATGCTGCGGCTGCAGGCCGAAGCGCAGGCTTTGCAATCAAGGCCGAAGCTCGCCTTCGATGAAGCCGTGCGCGCACTCGAAGCCTCGGTCAAACAGCGCTTCGGGCCCGCCGCACAGCTCAGCGTGGCGGGCGAGCGCGCCACTGTCACGCTCAAGGGCGCGCCGGCCGCGGCTGTCTCCGAATGGCTGGCCCAGGCCCGTGTCGACGCACGCGCCTTGCCAGCCGAGGCGCGCCTGCTGCGCAGCCCGAGCGCCGTCACCGCCACCGGCCCCACGTGGGACGGCGTGCTGGTGATGAACCTTCCGGCCCGCTGAGCGCCCCCTTCCCGCGCCCAATGGCACGTCGCTCCACCTTTTTCCCTGCCCGGCCCGGAGCCGTCGCACGAGCGCCCGCCGACGTGCGCCCGTGGCGCTGGGCGGTGGCCGGTGGCAGCCTGGGTTTGCTGCTGGCCGTGCTGCTGTTCGCCCCGGCGCGCTGGCTTGCGGCGGCGGTGGAACAGGCGAGCGAAGCGCATGTGCGGCTGGCCGATCCGCGCGGCACGGTTTGGGACGGCTCGGCCCAGCTGGTGCTGTCCGGCGGCGCCGGCAGCCGCGACCAGACCGCCCTGCCCGATCGCCTGACCTGGCGCCTGCGCCCTGCCCTGGCCGAAGGCGGCATCGCGTTGTCGGCGCAGCTGCAGGCCCTGTGCTGCATGGCCCAGCCCTGGCAGGCGGCGGCGCGGCCACGCTGGGGCGGTGCGGTGGTGACCCTGGCCGACGCCAGCGCCCGCCTGCCCGCCATCCTGCTGGCCGGGCTCGGCACGCCCTGGAACACGCTGCAGCCCGAGGGCCAGCTGATCCTGTCGACACGCGGCCTGGTCATCGACCTGAACGCCGGCCGGCTGGTGCTCGGTGGCCAGGCGGTGCTGGAGGCGCTCACGGTGTCCTCGCGCCTCTCCACCCTGAAACCCATGGGCAGCTACCGCCTCACCGTGGCCGGAGGCGCCACGCCCACCCTGCAACTCGAAACACTCGAAGGCAGCCTGCAACTCAGCGGCAGTGGCCGCTGGGTCGGCTCGCGGCTGCGCTTCGACGGCGTCGCCACGGCGGCACCGGACTCCGCCGACGCCTTGTCGAATCTTTTGAACATCATCGGACGGCGCGATGGCGTACGCTCCCTCATCAAAGTGGGTTAACTCCATGACACAGCCAATTTCCCGCCCGACCGCCTTCGCCATCACGTCGCTGGCCCTTTGCGCCATGATCGCCTGCGCCGGCGGCTTCGTACCGACCGGGGCGAGTGCCCAGGGCGCCAACACGGCGGCCAATGCCCGCGGCGGCCAGCGTGAACCGATCACGCTCAACTTCGTCAATGCCGAGATCGAAGCCGTGGCCCGCACCATGGCCACGCTGACCGGGCGCAACGTGGTGGTCGACCCGCGCGTCAAGGGCACCATGACCCTGAGCACCGAGCGCCCGGTGGCGCCTTCGGTGGCGTACGACCAGTTCCTCGCGACCCTGCGCGTGCAGGGCTTCACCGTGGTGCAGTCAGGCGGCCTCGACAAGATCGTGCCCGAGGCCGACGCCAAGCTGCAGGGCGGGGCCGAGACCGTCTCCAACTCCGGCGACATGCCGCGCGGCGTGGCGGGCAACCAGATCGTCACCCAGATCTTCAAGCTGAATTACGAGAATGCGGCCAACCTGGTGCCGGTGCTGCGCCCGCTGATCAGCCCCAACAACACCATCAACGTGAACCCCGGCAACAACTCGCTGGTGATCACCGACTACGCCGACAACCTGCGCCGCATCGGCCGCATCGTGGCGTCGATGGACGTGTCGAACGCCACCGACCTCGAGATCATTCCGCTGCAATACGCCCTGGCCACCGACCTGGTGCCACTGGTCACGCGGCTGGTCGACCCGGGCGCCAGCGGGGTCGGCGGTGCGCCTCAGGTGGCCGGTCAGTCCGACACATCTTTCAGGACCACCATCCTGGCCGAACCGCGCAGCAACGCGTTGATCGTGCGCGCGGCCAACCCCGCGCGTCTGGCGCTGGTGCGCGGCCTGGTGGCGCGGCTCGACCAGCCCGCGGCCATGACGCCGGGCGGCCTGAACAACGCCAGCGGCAACATCCATGTGGTCTACCTGAAGAACGCCGACGCCACCAAGCTGGCCGTCACCTTGCGGGCCGCCTTGAGTGGCGAAGCGCGCGGCAGCAGCAGCGGTAGCAGCGGCAGCAGCAGTTCCGGCAGTGGCCTCTCGACGACCAGCTCGGGGCTGTCGACCAGCGGCTCGGGCATGAACAGCGGCAACAGCGCGTCCTCGGGCGGGCTGAGCACCACGGGCTCGTTAAATTCCGCCAACAGCAATCAGCCCTCGACCGGCGGCCAGATCCAGGCCGACCCGTCGACCAACTCACTCATCATCACCGCGCCCGAGCCGCAATACCGCCAGCTGCGGGCCGTGATCGACCAGCTCGACGGACGCCGCGCCCAGGTGCTCGTGGAAAGCCTGATCGTCGAGGTCAACGCTTCAAAGGCGGCGCAGTTCGGCATCCAGTGGCAGGGGCTGCTGGGCAGCGGCGGCAACAACGTGGGCATTCTGGGCACCAACTTCGGCACGGGTGGCACGTCGAACATCATCAACCTGGCGCTGACCGCCGCCGGCGTGAGCTCGGGCTCGACGTCGAGCACAGCGACCACGCTGCCCTCCAACGGCGGCAACTTCGGCATCGCGCACAAGACCGGCGGCGTCTACGTGCTGGGCTTCCTGGCCAACTTCCTGCAGACCAACGGCGACGGCAACGTGCTGTCCACCCCCAACCTGCTGACGCTGGACAACGAGGAAGCCAAGATCGTCATCGGCGAGAACGTGCCGTTCCCCACCGGCTCCTACACCAACAACAACTCGAGCAGCGGCTCGGTGAACCCTTTCACCACGGTGGAGCGCAAGGACGTGGGCCTGACGCTCAAGATCCGGCCGCAGATCAACGAAAACGGCACGGTCAAGCTGGTGATCTTCCAGGAGACCTCGAACGTCAAGAGCGGCACGGAGCTGGCGGCCAACGGCCCGACCACCACCAAGCGCTCGATCGAATCGACGGTGCTGGTAGACGACGGCAGCGTCGTGGTGATCGGCGGCCTGCTGCAGGACCAATACGCCGGCAACCAGGACAAGGTGCCGATCGTGGGCGACGTGCCGTTCTTCGGCAACCTGTTCAAGAGCGAGGTGCGCAGCCGCACCAAGACCAACCTGATGGTGTTCCTGCGGCCGGTGGTGGTGCGCGACGCCCGCGAGACCGATGCGTTGTCGATGGACCGCTACGACCTCATCCGCGGCATGCAGCGCGAGGCCCAGCCGGTGCAGAGCACCATGATCCCGGTGAACGAGGCGCCGATCCTCGCTCCCATCGTCAACCCCAACCTGCCGGCCCGCGGCAAGGACGTGCCGCCGCAGCCACTGGGCCAGTCGAGCGACAGCGTGCCGCCGGGCACGCCGCTGCAGACGCTGCCCACACGCTGACAGTTTTCCGCCGCCACACCACTGCCTGGCTGAACCATGCGACACCCTCTCCCCTATCCGTTCGCCCGCACACAGCAGCTGCTGCTGGAAGACAACCTCGGCGACCTGACGCTCTGGCTGCATCCGGCGTCGAACCCGAGCGGCCTGAGCGAGGTCATGCGCAAGTACGACGTGCGCCGCATCGAAACCCTGCCCGCCGACGCGCTGGTGCAGCGCATCAGCGCGGCCTACGCGCAGGGCGAATCGAGCGCGGCCTCGGTGGTGAGCGAGGTCGAGAGCGATGCCGACCTTTCTCGCATGATGCAGGAGCTGCCGGCCGTCGAAGACCTGCTGGAGACCAGCGACGACGCGCCGATCATCCGCATGCTGAACGCGCTGCTCACGCAGGCCGCGCGCGACGGCGCCAGCGACATCCACATCGAGCCGTACGAGCGGCATTCCTCGGTGCGCTTCCGGGTCGACGGCACGCTGCGCGAAGTGGTCCGGCCCAACCGGGCCCTGCACGCCGCGCTGATCTCGCGCCTGAAGATCATGGCCGAGCTCGACATCGCCGAGAAGCGCCTGCCGCAAGACGGACGCATCTCGCTGCGTATAGGAACGCGCGCGGTCGACGTTCGGGTGTCTACATTGCCAAGCGCCCACGGCGAACGCGCGGTGCTGCGTCTGCTCGACAAGAGCGAATCGAAACTGAGCCTCGAGTCGGTCGGCATGACGGGCGAGACGCTGCGCCGCTTCCTCGAGCTGATCGCGCAGCCGCACGGGATCATCCTGGTGACTGGCCCGACCGGCTCGGGCAAGACCACCACGCTGTATGCAGCGCTGAGCCGGCTCGACGCCG
>JAQGNA010000094.1 GCA_028292075.1 Rhodoferax sp.
GACGTCGAGGCGAACATCGTGATGTCGAGCCTGCGTCGTTTCACGCGGCCCACGGGCTGGATCGACGTGGCGCTGGCCCGCGCCGCCGCCAGCGGCCTGGTGTCGCAACTGCGCATCAAGACGCCGTCGCTGGACCAGCCGGTGGCGCGCCTCTCGGGCGGCAACCAGCAGAAGATCGTGATCGCCAAATGGCTGCTGCGCGACTGCGACATCCTGTTCTTCGACGAACCCACGCGCGGCATCGACGTGGGCGCCAAGGCCGAGATCTACAAGCTGATCAACGCGCTGGCGGAGCAGGGCAAGGCCATCGTGATGATCTCTTCGGAACTGCCCGAGGTGCTGTTGATGAGCCACCGCATCGCGGTGATGTGCGAGGGCCGTATCACCGGTGAACTCGATGCCGCCAGCGCCACCCAGGAAGCCATCATGCAACTTGCCACCCGCCGCGAACCGCTCGTGGCCTGAGCCCCTCAACACCATGAACACCACCTCCGCCATCGAAACAGATCCGCTTGCCGCCCGCAAGGCTGCCAGCGCCTCCGCGACCACAGACGCAACCGCCTCCTGGACGCAGCGGCTCTTCAAGCCCGCCACGCGCCAGAAGCTGCTGGCCTTCGCCAGCCTGCTGATGCTGATGACGTTCTTCAGCTTCGCCTCGCCCAACTTCCTGCAGGCCGACAACCTCGTCAGCATCCTGCAGGCCACCGCCGTCAACGGCGTGCTGGCCGTGGCCTGCACCTTCGTCATCATCACCGCCGGCATCGATCTCTCGGTGGGCACCATGATGACGTTCTGCTCGGTCATGGCCGGCGTGGTGCTGACCTACTGGGGCCTGCCGTTGCCCCTGGGCATTGCAGCGGCCATTTTGTTCGGCGCGCTCTGCGGCCTGGGCAACGGGCTGCTGATCGCCAAGCTGAAGATCCCGCCGTTCATTGCCACGCTCGGCATGATGATGCTGCTCAAGGGCCTGGCGCTGGTGATCTCGGGCACCAAGCCCATCTACTTCAACAACACGCCCGGCTTCGACGCCATCTCGCAGGAATCGCTCATCGGCTATGTGATCCCGGCGCTGCCCATACCCAATGCGGTGCTGATCATGTTCGCCGTGGCGGTGCTGGCCAGCCTGCTGCTCACCAAGACCATCGTCGGCCGCTATACCTTCGCCCTTGGCAGCAACGAGGAAGCGGTGCGGCTCTCGGGCGTGAACGTCGACTTCTGGAAGATCGTCGTCTACACCCTGAGCGGCGCGATCTGCGGCATCGCCGGCTTGTTGATCGCATCGCGGCTGAACTCGGCCCAGCCCGCGCTCGGCCAGGGCTACGAGCTCGACGCGATCGCCGCGGTGGTGATCGGCGGCACCTCGCTCTCGGGCGGCACGGGCACGATCCTGGGCACCATCATCGGCGCCTTCATCATGAGCGTGCTCACCAACGGGCTGCGCATCATGTCGGTGCCGCAGGAGTGGCAGACCGTGCTCACCGGCGTGATCATCATCCTTGCCGTCTACACCGACATCCTGCGCCGTCGCAAGCGCTGATGCCCACGCGCCGGCCCGCCAGGCTTCAACCGCACCGGACGGAATCCGGCTTCCCCTGCAACCAAGAACGGAGACAACCCATGCTCAATCGACGCGTCCTCAGCCTCGCCCTCGCGGCCGGCACCCTGCTCGGCGCCAGTGCCGGTGCATCGGCCCAGCAGATCTACATCCCGCTGATTTCCAAGGGCTTCCAGCACCAGTTCTGGCAGGCGGTGAAGGCAGGCGCCGACCAGGCCGCCAAGGACTACAAGGTCACCGTGACGTTCGAGGGGCCGGAGACCGAAGCCATGGTCGACAAGCAGATCGACATGCTCTCCGCCGCCCTGGCCAAGAAGCCGCAGGCCATTGCCTTCGCCGCGCTCGACAGCCAGGCCGCCACGCCGCTGCTCAAGAAGGCGCAGGCCGCCAAGATTCCGGTGATCGCTTTCGACTCGGGGGTGGAAGGCGACATCCCGCTGACCACCACCGCCACCGACAACCGCGCGGCCGCGGCAGTGGCCGCCGACATGCTGGCCAAGCTGATCGGCGAGGAGGGCGAGGTGGCCGTGGTGGCGCACGACCAGACCAGCCGCACCGGCATCGACCGCCGCGACGGCTTCGTCGAACGCATGAAGGCGGCGCATCCGAAGGTCAAGGTGGTGAGCGTGCAATACGGCGGCGGCGACCAGCTGAAGTCGACCGAAGTCACCAAGTCGATCCTGCAGGGCTACCCTCAGCTCAAGGGCATCTTCGGCACCAACGAAGGCTCCGCCGTGGGCGTGGCCAACGGCGTGCGCGAGATGAAGCGCAAGCTGGTCATCATCGGCTACGACTCCGGCAAGCAACAGAAGGACGCGATCCGCGACGGCACCATCACCGGCGCCATCACGCAGAACCCGGTCGGCATCGGCTACAAGACCGTCGAAGCCGCGGTCAAGGCGATCAGGGGCGAGAAGCTGCCCAAGACCATCGACACCGGCTTCTACTACTACGACAAGTCGAACATCAACGACCCGAAGATCGCCGCCGTTCTTTACGACTGATCTGCGATCGGTCTGCGATCGATTTGCGGCTGATCTGCGGCTGATCAACATCTGTTGACTTGGCGCGCCGCCTGAATCACCGGCACGGCGCGCTGCTCTTTCACCTGCTCCGAGATTCCGCCGTGAGCGGCAGGCGGCCAAAGGCTTGCCCCTTGTTTTGCACCGAAGGCATTTCATCCATGACCATCATCCAATCCCTGCGCGTGCTCGACGTGCGCTTTCCGACCTCCGACAGCCTGGACGGTTCGGACGCGATGAACCCCGACCCGGATTATTCGGCCGCCTATGTGGTGCTGGAGACCGACACCCCGGGGCTCGAAGGCCATGGCCTGACCTTCACCATCGGCCGTGGCAACGAGATCTGCTGCGCCGCGATCAAGGCGATGTCGCACCTCATCGTCGGGCTCGACCTCGCCTGGATCGCCGAGGACATGGGCCGCTTCTGGCGCCACATGAGCTCCGACAGCCAGTTGCGCTGGATCGGCCCCGACAAGGGCGCCATCCACCTGGCCACCGCCGCGCTGGTGAACGCCACCTGGGACCTGTGGGCCAAGTCGGCGGGCAAGCCACTGTGGCAGCTGGTTGCCGACATGAGCCCGGAAGAACTGGTGCGCTGCATCGACTTCCGCTACATCACCGACTGCATCACGCCCGACGAGGCCCTGGCCTTGCTGCGCGCCAAAGAGCCCGGCAAGGCCGCACGCCGTGCCGACCTGCTGGCCAACGGCTACCCCTGCTACACCACGTCCGCCGGCTGGCTGGGCTACGACGACGCCAAGCTGCGCCGGCTCGCGCAGGAAGCGGTCGACGCGGGCTTCTCGCACATCAAGCTCAAGGTGGGCCGCGACCTGGCCGACGACATCCGCCGCGTGACGGTAGCCCGCGAAGTGCTCGGGCCCGACCGCCATCTGATGATCGACGCCAACCAGGTGTGGGAGGTCGACCAGGCCATCGAATGGCTCGGCCACCTTGCGTTCGCCAAGCCCTGGTTCATCGAAGAGCCCACCAGTCCCGACGACGTCGAAGGCCACCGGAAGATCCGCGAAGCCATGAAGGGCGCCATGCAGGTCGCCACCGGCGAGATGTGCCAGAACCGCATCGTCTTCAAGCAGTTCATCATGCGCGGCGCGGTGGACGTGGTCCAGATCGACGCCTGCCGGCTCGGTGGCGTCAACGAAGTGCTGGCGGTGCTGTTGATGGCCGCCAAGCAGGGGCTGAAGGTCTGCCCGCATGCCGGCGGCGTGGGGCTTTGCGAATATGTGCAGCATCTGTCGATGATCGATTACCTGTGCATCGCGGGCACCAAGGAAGGCCGCGTCATCGAGTACGTCGACCACCTGCACCAGCACTTCGTCGACCCCTGCGTCATCCGAGGTGCCGCCTACATGCCACCGAGCCGTCCGGGCTATTCGATCGAGATGAAGCCCGCGTCGCTGGCGCAGTACACCTTTCGCGGCTGAGCCGCACCGCACAAGCCGCCACAAGCCGACACAGGAGCGATTGCAATGGACCTTCATCTGCGCGAAAAGACCGTCATCGTCACAGGCGGTGGCGCCGGCATCGGCGGGGCCATCAGCCTGCAGCTGGCACGCGAGGGCGCGCTTCCGGTGATCTTCGGGCGCAGTCCGTTGCGTCCCGACTTCGAAGCCACGCTGTTGGCGCTCTGCCCCGGGTTCGCGTTCCACCAGCTCGAGCTGGAAGACGAGGCGGCCTGCCGCGCGGCGGTGGAGGCCACGGTGGCGCGCTTCGGCGGCATCGACGCGCTGGTCAACAACGCCGGCGTGAACGACGGCGTGGGGCTGGACGCCGG
>JAQGNA010000116.1 GCA_028292075.1 Rhodoferax sp.
AACACCTTGCTCAAGGATCGGATGCTGTTCGGCAGCGACTATCCGCTGATCACCCCGGAGCGCTGGATGAAAGACTTTGCTGAAGCCGGTTTCAAACCAGAGGTGCATGAGCCCATCTTGAAAACCAATGCAATGCGACTGCTCAAGCTGGGTGTGATCGAAACGCCGCTCGCACAGGAACCCGTCGCATGAAGCAGGTGAAGGCAGGCATGACGTGGAGGTCCGATGAATCAAGCGAGGCCTACTCGCATTTCCGCGCATCCGCCATTGAGGCGTTTATCCATGGCCAAAGCGTTCATCATCGAGTCGGGGTTCGGCCGTGACCGTTGAGTCCTTGCTGGCCCGAAACCGGGCCTGGTCCACCCGCATGTGCTGCGGCGACGCCGATTTCTTTGCGCGCTTGGCGCGCCAGCAAAAGCCCGCCTACCTCTGGATCGGCTGCTCGGACAGCCGCGTGCCGTCGAACCAGATTCTCGATCTGGCCCCTGGCGAGGTCTTCACCCATAGAAACATTGCCAATGTGGTGGCCAGCAGCGACCTGAACTGCCTGTCGGTGATCCAGTTCGCGGTGGACATTTTGAAGGTGCGCCACATCATGGTGGTCGGGCACTACGGCTGCAGCGGCATCCATGCCGCTTTAGAGGGCTTGCGACTCGGGTTGGTCGACAACTGGCTGGGTCATGTGAGCGCTGTGCATGCCAAGCACCAGGGCACCCTGGCGGCGCTGCCTCCAGCCGAGCGGGTCGACAGGTTGTGCGAGTTCAACGTGGCCGAGCAGTTTCACAACGTGTGCCAGACGCACATCGTTCGCGATGCTTGGGCGCGGGGCCAGCCCTTGTCGGTGCACGGCTGGGTCTATGGCCTGCAGGATGGCCTGTTGTCTGAGCTCGGACTCACCGCTTCAAACTCCCATGCTGCGGATGGTGCGTATCAGGATGCGCTTGAGGACATGGCGGTCCCCCAGTTCAAGGCCCGGCAGCCGTTGGCGGGCGATGGGCACATTGAGGACGTTTGAGGAATTTATGATGAGGGAGTTTCAAGCACTGACAAAGCATCAAGACCTGGCTCGGCGCAGCCTGGCGGCCATCTGGCACCCATGCACGCAGATGCAGCGCGCAGCTGCCGTGCCGCCTTTAGCCATCGTGCGCGGCGAAGGCCCCTGGTTGTACGACGAGGCCGGCCGGCGCTACTTCGACACCAGCAGCTCGTGGTGGGTCAACCTGTTCGGCCACGCCGATGCGCGCCTCAACGCGGCGCTCAGGGACCAGCTCGATACCGTCGCGCATGTGATGCTGGCCGGCTGCACGCACCTGCCTGCGGTCGAGCTGGCCGAGCGCCTGTCGGCGCTGACGGGCGGCGTACTCGGGCACTGCTTTTTCGCTAGCGATGGCGCCTCGGCCGTCGAGATTGCGCTCAAGATGAGCTTTCACCACTGGCGCAACCGGGGGCGCAGCACCAAGCGCGAGTTCGTCTGCCTGCGCCAGGGCTACCACGGCGAGACCCTGGGCGCTCTAGCCGTCACTGACGTGGCGGTGTTTCGAGATGCCTACGACCCGCTGCTGATGCGCTCGCACCAGGTGATGTCGCCCGACGCGCGCCAGGCGCTGCCGGGCGAGAGCGCGCTTGACGTCGCGCTGCGCGCCGCGGCGGACCTGCAAGCCCTTTTGGCCTCCCGCCACGAGCACATTGCCGCGCTGATCCTCGAACCCCTGGTACAGGGCGCCACCGGCATGGCGATGCACGACGCGGCCTACCTGCGCGCCGCGCGCGCGCTGTGCGACGAGTACGACGTGCTGCTGATCGCCGACGAGATCGCCGTGGGCTGCGGGCGCACCGGCACCTTCTTTGCCTTCCACCAGGCGACGCCACTCGGACAGGAGCGCCTCTGGCCCGACCTGGTCTGCAACACCAAGGGCATCAGCGGCGGCTACCTGCCGCTGTCCCTGGTGCTCTCGCGGGACAGTGTCTATGAAGCTTTTCTCGACGACGACGTGGCGCGCGGCTTTTTGCACTCGCACTCCTACAGCGGCAATGCGCTGGCCTGCCGCGCCGCACTGGCCGTGCTCGACCGCTTCGCGCACGACGGCGTGCTGGCGCGCAACCGGGAGCAGGCCGCCGGCCTGAGCGCCGCGCTCGCGCCGCTGCGCCTGGATGCGCGCCTCGAGCACTTTCGCCAGATCGGCATGATCTGGGCCTTTGACGTGCGCGAAGCCTTCGCCGGCGCGCGCTTTGCCGAGCGCTTCCATCTGGCCGGACGTGAGCACGAACTGCTGATCCGCCCGATCGGCCGCACGGTGTACCTGATGCCGCCGTATGTGCTCGACGATGCGCTGTCGGCCTGGCTGGCCCGGCAGCTGCTGGCCACGCTGGACGACGTGCTGAGCCAAACCCCTAATGCTTCCGATGCTGCTCGAGCACCTGAACCGCCAACGGCTTGAGCACGCCGCACAAGGGCTGACGCGCCAGCGCCGCATCGCCGAGTCGCCGTGCGCGCCGCACCAAGCGGTCAGCCAGGGCGGCCAGCCGGCGCGTGAGCTGCTGGTCTTTGGCAGCAACGACTACCTGGGCCTGGCCCATCACCCGGCGCTGGTCGAAGCGCTGGCCGAAGGCGCGCGGCGGTTCGGCGCGGGCAGCGGCGCCTCGCACCTGATCAGCGGGCACTCGCGCGCCCATGCCACGCTGGAGGACGACCTGGCCGCCTGGCTGGCGCCCAGCATCCCGAATGCCCAGGCGCTGTATTTTTGCACCGGCTACATGGCCAACCTGGCGCTGCTCACCGCCCTGGGCGACGCCAGCGCCACGATCTTCGCCGATAAGCTCAACCACGCCTCGCTGGTGGACGGCGCCCTGCTGGCCCGGGCGCCGCTGCAGCGCTACGCCCACCAGAACCTCACGGTGCTCGAGCGCCAGCTGCAAGCGTGCACCACGCCCGTCAAGCTGATCGTGACCGATGCGGTCTTCAGCATGGACGGCGATGTGGCCGACCTGCCTGAACTGCTCGCGCTGGCCGAGCGCTTTGACGCCTGGCTGATCGTCGATGACGCCCACGGCTTTGGCGTGCTCGGCGACGAGGGGCGCGGCAGCCTGTCGCACTTCAATCTGCGCAGCGAACGGCTGATCTACATGGGCACGCTGGGCAAGGCGGCCGGTGTGGGCGGTGCGTTTGTCGCGGCCCATCCCGCCATCATCGACGCGCTGGTGCAGTCCGCGCGCGCCTACATCTACACCACCGCCGCGCCGCCCGCCGTGGCCCATGCGCTGCGCGAGAGCCTGCGCCTCATCCAGAGCGATGAAGGCGACGCGCGGCGAACGCAACTGCAGCAACGCATCACCGAACTGCGCACCGGGCTCGCGGCCTTGACTGCGGAGTACCCGGCGCTGGGCTGGCTTCTAGCCGACTCCCATACCGCCATCCAGCCCTTGATCGTCGGCAGCAACGAAGCGGCGCTGGCGCTGGCGGCAGCGCTCGATGCCCAGGGCCTGTGGGTGGCGGCCATCCGCCCGCCCACGGTGCCGGTCGGCACGGCCCGGCTGCGCATCACCCTGAGCGCCGCGCACAGCGCAGGCGATGTGCAGCAGCTGGTCGATGCGCTGACGCTGGCCGCCCGGGAGATGGCATGAGCAGCGGGGTCGCTCCAGCGCTGCGCGGCTGCTTTGTCGCCGGCACCGACACCGGCGTGGGCAAGACCGAAGTCAGCGCGGCGCTGCTGCACTGGTGCGCAAGCCAAGGCTGGCGCAGCGCGGGCTTGAAGCCCGTGGCGGCGGGCACGACGCTGATCGACGGCCAGTGGGTCAATGACGATGTGCGGGCCTTGCGCGAAGCCGGATCGGTCAGGCTCACCGAGACGCAAGTCGGCCCGCTGCAGTTCAAGGCCGCCTGCGCGCCCGAGATTGCCGCCGCCCTGGAACACCGGCAGATCGATCGGGCAACGATTTTTTCCGCCGCCCGCCATCTGGCGAGCCGCGCCGATGTCCTGGTGGTCGAAGG
>JAQGNA010000119.1 GCA_028292075.1 Rhodoferax sp.
GTGACCAACGGCGCCAGCGAGCTGCTGGCCGAGGTTTTCGGCAGCCAGGGCGCACATGCCCGCAGCGCGTTCGGTGTTTCTCAGATTCCGCTGGGCGCCTGCGTCGAGATCGAGTTGATCGCCGAAGTCAGCGCCTGATGACCGCGGGAGGCTGAGCAGACCTCCCTCGCATGGGAATCAGAAGGACTCCCAGTCCCCTTCGGTGGAAGCACTGGCCACCGCCTTGGGTGCCGCCAGAGACCGGGTCGGCGCGCGGGCTGGCGCCGGCCGCGGCTGCGTTGCCGCTGCAGAACCCCGCACTGCCGAACGCACTGGTGCTGGCACCGCCCTGGCGCCGCTGGCCGCCGGCTTCCGCGCAGCAGGCAGCGCGGCGCGCGGTGCAGCGCGAGGAACGGCGCGCGGCATGGCGGCTGGGGCATCAGACCGCTGCATGCCGGTCGGGGGTGCGGCTTCGGCGGCAACGCCACCCGACACCTTGAACACCGCCACCGCCTGCGCCAGCTGGTCGGCCTGCTCACGCAAGCTCTGCGCAGCCGCCGCACTTTCTTCCACCAGCGCAGAGTTCTGCTGGGTCATCTGGTCCAGATTGCTCACCGCCTGGTTGACTTCGCCGATGCCGGTGCTCTGCTCGTTCGCCGCGGCCGTGATCTCGCCGATGATGTCGCTCACCCGCCTCACCGACTGCACGATGTCGCCCATGGTGGTACCGGCCTCGCTCACCAGTCGGGCGCCCGAGGCCACCTTGTCGACGGAGTCGCCGATCAGCCCCTTGATCTCCTTGGCCGCCTGGGCGCTGCGCTGCGCCAGGCTGCGCACTTCGCTTGCCACCACCGCGAAACCTCGGCCCTGTTCACCGGCGCGGGCGGCTTCGACCGCGGCGTTCAGCGCAAGAATGTTGGTCTGGAAGGCGATGCCGTCGATCACGCCGATGATGTCGGCGATCTTCTGGCTGCTTTGGTTGATGTCTTGCATCGTGTCGACCACCTGTCGCACCACTTCGCCGCCCTTCTCTGCCACGCTGGACGCCTGGGCCGCCAGGCCGCTGGCCTGGGAGGCGCTGTCGGCGCTCTGGCGCACCGTGCTGGTGAGCTGCTCCATCGACGCGGCCGTCTGCTGCAGGTTGCTGGCGGTCTGCTCGGTACGGGCCGAAAGGTCGTTGTTGCCGCTGGCGATCTCCGCGCTGGCCGTGGCGATGCTGTCGGTGCTCTGGCGCACCTGCAGCACCATGCGGCCGAGCGACTGGCTCATGTGCATGAGCGAGCGCAACAAATCGCCGAATTCATCCTGGCGCGCGGTCACCACCGTGTGACTCAAATCGCCCTCGGCGATGCGCGCCGCCACGCGGTTGGCTTCTCCCAGTGGCAGCTGGATGCTGCGGATCAGCCACCAGGCACCACCCAGCAAGGCCAGCACGATGAGCACCACGGCGCCGATGGAAGCCTGCCGGGTGACGGCGCGGGCCGCGATGCTCTCGTTCTCGGCGTCGGTGGCGGCCTGTTCCTGCATCTTCACGAAGGTCTGCAGGTTGCCGAGGTAGCTTGAGACAGCGGGGTTGTACTGGCCGGCCACCAGGGCCGTCGCTTCGGCGGCCTGCCCGTCGGCCTTCATCTGGCGTGCCTTGCCGCGCAGGTCGATCATGGTCTTGCGGCTGGCGGCGATCTTGTCCATCTGGGCGATGTCGACCGGCCGCAGCTGCATGCCCTCGATCGACTTCTGCACCTTGGAGATTTCGGCGGTCGTGGCGGCGATGATGTCCTTGAAGGCCGCCTCCACCGCCGGCTCGCTGCTCAGGATCATCGCCTGCGTGCGGGCCGCGTTGGTCTCGGTGAGGCCGGCCCAGCGGGTGGCTGCGCCGACGCGCTGGGTCATGAGCTTCTGGGTGGCGGCGTTCTCGTCCTGGACCTGGGCGGACCGCTGTCCGGCCCAGAGAACGAGCGCCAGCAAGGCGATGATGATGACGCTGACAGCGACCCACAGTTTGGCGGCGATGCGCAGGTTGCTGAAGTTCATATTGGCTCCCAAGGTTGGATTGGCGGTCGGGCAGGACCAGAAAGGTATAGCACCTCAACGGCACCCAATCAATGCATGCTAGCCCCCAAAGGCCAGTTCAAACCGGCGAAAAGCGGCGCAAGGCCCTGGGTACATGGCCGGAAACGGCAATTGCCGGTGGTCAGTTGCAAATTGCCAACGGACGGCGGCCCTCGTCGGGAGCCTTGCCCTTGCCTTGCCCTTTGCGCTTCGCCTTTCGCCCTTCGCCGTGAACGAAGGCCCCGGGCGCTGGGACCCGCCGTTCACTCGCTTGCGCGCTATTCGACGCGTGTCACCAGGTTGGGCTTGAAGCCAAGGTCTGCCACCTTGCCCTTGCGCCCGCGCGGTGCACGCGCGTTGTTGAGAGAGCGAATTTCCAGCGTTTCCTCGCGTGGCTTGCCGCCCCGGCCGATGCCGCTGATGCGAACGCTGCGGCTGTAGGCGGCGGCACCGGCGAGCATGTCCTTGTCTTCCAGGTCCATCAGCATCAGGCCTCGGCCGCCATTGGCCATGGCCTTCAGCTCGCCGATCTCGAAGGTGAGGATGCGGCCGCCCGTGGAGGCGCAGGCCACGTGGGTCGCGGGCACCACGGGCTGGCCACCGCCGGCGCGGCCCACCAAAGACGGCGCGCAGACCGACTCGCCTTCGCCCACCGTCATGAAGCTCTTGCCGCCCTTGTTGCGCCCGAGCATGTTCTCGACGTTGGCCAGAAAGCCATAGCCTCCCGAACTGCTGAGAAGCAGCGTGGCCGCGGACGGCCCCGCAAAGTAATGGGCCACGTGTGTTCCCGGCTCGAGGTCGATCATGGTCGTGACCGGCTGTCCGTCACCGCGGGCGCCGGGCAGCATCGACACCGGAATGCTGTACACCCGGCCAACCTTGTCCTTGGCGCTGCCGAACACCAGCAGCGTGTCGACGCTGCGGCATTCGAAGGTGCCGTACAGGCCGTCACCCGACTTGAAGCTGTACTCCGGCGCGCTGCTGGTGGCGGCGGCGCGGTCACGGGCCCAGCCCTTCTGGGCTCGCACCCAGCCTTTTTGCGACACGACCACGGTGACCGGTTCGTCGACGATCCGCACCTCGACCACCGATCGCTTGTCGGCCTGGATCAGCGTGCGGCGCAGGTCGGCGAAGGTCTTGGCGTCGGCTTCAATCTCTTTGATCATCAGGCGGCGCAGGGCCGCGGGGTTGCCCAGAATTTCCTCGAGGCGCCCCTGCTCCTCGCGCAGCGCCTTGAGTTCCTGCTCGATCTTGATCGCTTCGAGCCGGGCCAGCTGGCGAAGCCGGATCTCGAGAATGTCCTCGGCCTGGCGATCGCTCAGGTTGAAGCGCGCAATCAGCGCCGCCTTGGGCTCATCGGCCTGCCGAATGATGGCAATGACCTCGTCGATGTTCAG
>JAQGNA010000124.1 GCA_028292075.1 Rhodoferax sp.
GCCGCGCGCTCGGTCATCGCCGCGCCGGCCGCCGGCACCACGGTGTTCGTGACCCATGCCAACACCTACCAGCGCGACGGCGCGGTGCGCACCGCCGGTGGCCCGGCCGTGGCCGATGCGGCCGGCGTCGTGCAGGCGTTCCTCGGCCACATGCAGGCCCGTGACCTCGACGCCGCGGCCGACCTGCTCGCGCCCGGTTTCGCCATGCGGTTCCCCGGCGCCGCTCCCATGCACCGCCTGCACGACCTGCTGCCGTGGGCCGCCGCCCGCTACCGCCGCGTGGCCAAGACCTACGGCCCCATCGACCAATGTTGGCAGGACCATGCCACCGTCGTCTACTGCAGCGGCACCCTGCACGGGGAATGGCTCGACGGCACGCTGTTCGAAGGCGTGCGCTTCATCGACCGCTTCGAGGTGGTCGACGGCCTGATTTGCCGGCAGGACGTGTGGAACGACCTGGCCGACGTCCGGCCGGTCACCGCTTGAAGACAACCATGGCGATGCCTGCAGACCCCGCTGTCGAACGCATCGACTACTCGGCCGCCCCTGACCGGGTACCGCTCCAGTGGCCAGGCGGCGCGCGCGTGGCACTGTGGGTGGCGCCGAACATCGAACACTACGAATTTCTGCCCGCCGAGGTGCGCGTGCGCAACCCCTGGCCGCGCGTGCCGCATCCGGACATCCTCGGCTACGGCCTGCGCGACTACGGCAACCGCGTCGGCGTCTGGCGGTTGATGGAGGTGTTCGACCGCTTCCGGCTGCCGTGCACCGTGTCGCTGTCGATGGCCGTGCTGCGCATGTACCCGGACATCGCCGAGGCCATGCTCGAGCGCAACTGGGAGCTGATGTCGCACGGCCTCTACAACACGCGCTACCACTGGGGCTACAGCGAAGACGAGGAGCGTGCCGCCATCGACGAATGCCGGCAGATCCACCGCGCCTTCACCGGCCGCGAACTCCAGGGCTGGTTTTCTCCGGCCGCGTCGAACACGCTGAACACGCCCGACCTCGTGGCCGAAGCCGGCATTCGCTACCTTTGCGACCTGTACCACGACGACCAGCCGACGCCGATCAATGTGCGCAGCGGCAGCCTGTACTCGCTGCCCTACAGCATGGAGCTCAACGACAGCATCGCCTGGCGGCGCGGTCAGGAGGCAGCGGCCTTTGCCCAGAAGATCTGCGACGAATTCGACACCCTTTACGCCGAAGGCGCCGAGCATGGCAAGGTCATGAACATCGCGGTGCACCCATTCATCATGGGCCAGCCGCACCGCATCGAGCACCTGGCCGGCGCGCTTGAATACGTGCTCTCCCACAGCGGCGTCTGGTGTGCCACCGGCGCCGAGATCATCGACTGGTACCGGCGCCAGGCCGGTGCCGCCAACCCCGAGGAACTTTCATGACCACCACCCAGGGCGACTACATCAAGGCCTACATGCCCGACCGGCCGGTCGACACCTCCCGCGCCGCGCTGGTCATCATCGACATGCAGTACGCGACCGGCTCGCGCCAGGGTGCGCTGGCCCGCAAGCTCCAGGCGGAGGGGTCCGCGGTGGGTGACTACCGCTTCGACCGCATCGAGCAGTCGGTGCTGCCCAACACCCTGCGGCTGCGCGAACGCTTCAGCTCGCTCGGCCGGCCGGTGCTGCACGTGACCATCGGCGCCGCCCACCCCGAGGCGCTGGACGCGCCGGTGCACATGCGCAAGCTGTTCGTCGAGTTTCGCAACCACATCGGCAGCCGCGAGCACGAGATCGTCGACGAGCTCAAGCCGCTGCCGGGCGAACACGTGCTGCGCAAGACGACCATCGGCGCCTTCGCCTCGACCAACATCGACAGCCTGCTGCGCGCGCTGGGCTGCGAGCAGATGTACATCACCGGCGTGTCGACCAACATGTGCGTGGAGACCACCGCCCGCGAGGCGGCCGACAGGGGCTACCTGGTCACGTTGGTGGAAGACGCCTGCGGTACCACCCACAAGGACCTGCACGAGGTGACGATGCGCAACTTTCAGCGGCTCTTCGGCCGGGTGCGCAGCACGGGCGAGGCGCTGGACGAACTGCAACCTGCGCCAGTCAACGCCTGAGGACCCGCGCATGCGCAAGATCCTCGTCGTCGTGCCGTTCGCCATGTCGGGCGACAACCTGCTGCTGCGCCAACAGCAGCTGCAAGGCCTGCAGTTCGGCAGCGACCTGCAATTTGAATACCGCCCGGTCAAAGCCGGGCCGGTTAACTATTCGAGCCACCATGATTTCGTGCTGGCCGATGCCGCCATCTTCGAGGCCGGCTGCCGCGCGCAGGACGAAGGCTATGCCGCGGTCTGCATCGACACCATGAGCGACTCCGGCGTGGCCGCACTGCGTTCCGTGCTCGACATTCCGGTGTTCGGCCCTGGCAAAGTGTCGATGCTGACCGCGCTGATGCTGGGCGATCGCTTTTCCATCCTGACGATGGCCAGCCGCTGGAAGCCGCTGTACAAGAAGGCGCTTGACGAACTCGGCATGCACCACAAGTGCGCCTCGGTGCGCGCCATCGAGATGCCAGCCGACAACCAGGGCCTGTTGTCCGGCAAGGAGGACGAAGTCTTTCCGCTGCTCGAAGCCGCCGCGATGAAGGCCATCGAAGTGGACGGCGCGGAGGTATTGATCCTTGGCTCGACCACCATGCACCAGGCCCATGCCTACCTGCAGCAACGTCTGCCGGTGCCCATCATCAACCCCGGCCCGCTCAGCTACAAGATGGCCGAAGCCGCGCTGGCACTGGGCCACAGCCACAGCCGCGTGGGCTATCCGAAGCCGATGCACCCGCGGCTCGAAATGCTCGAGGCCATGATCGAAGCGGCGCGGCAATCCCAGGCGGCCGGCCGATGATGCGGGCTGCGGCAAATCGAACACGCCATGACCTCTACATCCGACTT
>JAQGNA010000132.1 GCA_028292075.1 Rhodoferax sp.
GGTGGTGTTCATCCTCGCGGTGTTCGCGGGCGGGCTGGTGGCCTGGGGGATGCGCAAGCTGGTCGAGGCCGCGGGCCTGCGGCCGGTCGATCGGGCGCTGGGCGCCGCGTTCGGGCTGGTGCGCGGCGTGGTGCTGCTGCTGGCGGTGGCGGTGGTGGTGAACATGTCCCCGTTGCGCAGCGCGGCGTGGTGGACCGAATCGGTGGGTGCCGGCGTTTCGACGGCGGCGCTCAAGGGATTGAGGCCGGTGTTGCCCGAGCGGTTCGGGCACTACCTGCCAGGATGACATCAGGAAGGCTCTTGCCATGTGTGGAATCGTCGGCGTCGTCAGCAGCGCGCCCGTCAACCAGCTGATCTACGACGCGCTGTTGCTGCTGCAGCACCGCGGCCAGGACGCGGCCGGCATCGTCACCCAGCTGGAACGCAAGTTCTTCATGCACAAGGCCAAGGGCATGGTGCGCGACGTCTTTCGCACCCGCAACATGCGCGGCCTGCCGGGCACCGTGGGGCTGGGCCAGGTGCGCTACCCCACGGCCGGCAATGCGTACAGCGAAGAAGAGGCGCAGCCTTTCTACGTGAACGCGCCATTCGGCATCGTGCTGGTGCACAACGGCAACCTCACCAACGCCCACGCGTTGAAGAGCGAGCTATTTACCACCGATCACCGTCACATCAACACCGAGAGCGATTCAGAAGTGCTGCTCAACGTGCTGGCCCACGAGTTGGAAAAGTCCACCCGCGGCCTGCCCCTGACGCCGGCCGATGTGTTCACCGCGGTGCGCAACGTGCACCGCCGCGTGAAGGGCTCGTATGCCGTCATTGCCTCCATCGCGGGCCATGGCCTGCTGGCTTTCCGCGACCCGTTCGGCATTCGCCCGCTGTGCATTGGCCATGGCAACGGCACCGTCATGCTGGCCAGCGAATCGGTCGTGCTGGAAGGCACGGCCCATGTCATGGACCGCAATCTCGCGCCGGGCGAGGCGGTGTTCGTCGACCTCGAAGGCAAGGTGCATGCGCAGCAGTGCGCCGAGTCGCCTTCGCTCCACCCCTGCATCTTTGAATACGTGTATTTGGCCCGGCCCGACTCTGTGATGGACGGCATTTCCGTCTACCAGGCGCGCCTGAACCTGGGCGAGACGCTGGCCAAGCGCGTGATCTCCACCGTGCCGCCGAAAGACATCGACGTGGTCATTCCGATCCCCGAGTCGAGCCGCCCGAGCGCCATGCAGTTGGCACAGCTGCTGGGCCTGCCGTACCGCGAAGGCTTCGTCAAGAACCGCTACGTGGGCCGCACTTTCATCATGCCCGGCCACGAAGTGCGCAAGAAGTCGGTGCGCCAGAAGCTCAACGTGATCGGCAGCGAGTTCAAAGGCCGCAACGTGCTTTTGGTGGACGACTCCATCGTGCGCGGCACCACGTCCAAGGAAATCGTGCAGATGGCCCGCGACGCCGGCGCCCGCAAGGTGTATCTGGCCAGCGCCGCGCCGCCGGTGCGCTATCCCAACGTGTACGGCATCGACATGCCGACCAAGGACGAACTCGTGGCCCATGGCCGCACGGTCGAACAGATCCGTGAGCTCATCGGCTGCGACGCATTGATCTACCAGGACGTGGACGGCATGAAGCGCGCCATCGCCGCAGCGGCCACCACCGACGGCTCGTCCGGCGTGGCGATCAGCGGCTTCGACGCCTCCTGCTTCGACGGCGTCTACGTCACCGGCGACATCACCTTCGACGACATCCGCCGCCTGAACGAAGGCCGCTCCAGCGCGGGGGAGCCAGAGGAGGACACCTCCCGCCTGGCGCTGCCCAACGCGCAGACCGCCTGACCTCCCCGCCGCTCCACCGTTCGCTGTCGACACGCTTCATGACCCTGAAAACCCGCACCCGCTTCGCCCCTTCGCCCACCGGCTTCATCCACCTGGGCAACATCCGCTCGGCGCTGTATCCGTGGGCCTTCGCCCGCGCGACCGGCGGCGACTTCATCCTGCGCATCGAAGACACCGACGTGGAGCGTTCGAGCCAGGCCGCGGTCGACGTGATCATCGAAGGCATGGCCTGGCTTGGGCTGGACCACGACGAAGGCCCGTTCTATCAGATGCAGCGCATGGAGCGCTACAAGGCGGTGCTCGCCGAACTGCAGGCGGCCGGGGAGGTCTACCCCTGCTACATGTCGATGGCCGAACTCGACGCGCTGCGCGAACGCCAGATGGCCGCCAAGGAAAAGCCGCGCTACGACGGCACCTGGCGCCCTGCCCCTGGCAAGACGCTGCCCTCCGTGCCCGGAGGCGTGCAGCCTGTGCTGCGCTTCATGAACCCGCAGGGCGGCGTGGTGGCGTGGGAAGACAAGGTCAAGGGTCGCATCGAGATTTCGAACGACGAGCTCGACGACCTGGTGATTGCGCGGCCCGACGGTACGCCCACCTACAACTTCTGCGTGGTGGTCGACGACATCGACATGGCGATCACCCATGTGATCCGCGGCGACGACCATGTCAACAACACGCCGCGCCAGATCAACATCTTCAAGGCGCTCGGCAAGGAGCCGCC
>JAQGNA010000137.1 GCA_028292075.1 Rhodoferax sp.
CAGCCCCGGCGAAAACGGCCGCCAGCCCTTCGGCCTCGGCCTGCGCCTTGACCGCGCCCGAGCCCGGCACCACCATGGCCCGCACGCCCGCGGCCACATGGCGGCCGCGCACCACGTCGGCGGCGGCGCGCAGGTCCTCGATGCGGCCATTCGTGCAGGAGCCGATGAACACATGCTGCACCGGCGTGCCGGCGATAGCATCGCCCGCCGCCAACCGCGTGTACCCCAGCGCCTGGGCGGTGCTGCGCTGCACGGCCGGATCGGTGGACGGATCGACCGCCGGCACCTGGCCGGTGATGGGCAGCACCTGGTCCGGACTGGTGCCCCAGGTCACGTGCGGCACCACCTCGCCGGCATCGAACAGGTGAACCGCATCGAAGGCCGCGCCCGTGTCGCTGCGGAGCGTCGCCCAATGGGCCAGCGTGGCTGCGCGCAGGGGCCCGTCGATGTCGGGCGCCCGGGCAAACACGTAGTCGATGGCTTTTGCATCCGGCGCGATGAGCGCGCCGCGCGCGCCCGCCTCCACCGCCATGTTGCACAACGTGAACCGCGCCTCGACCGACAGCGACTCGATCGCCGTGCCGCTGAACTCGACCACGAAGCCGCGGGCGCCCTGCGCCCCGATGCGGCCGATCACCATCAGAACCAGGTCCTTGGCGGTGGTGCCGGAGGGCAGGCGGCCGTCGATGCGAATGTGCATGTCTTGCGCGAGCCGGTAGACCAGCGTCTGGGTGGCCAGCACATGCTCGACCTCGGAGGTGCCGATGCCGAAGCCGAGTGCCCCCAACGCGCCATAGGTGGTGGTGTGGCTGTCGCCGCAAATGATGACCATGCCGGGCCGCACCATCCCGTGCTCCGGCGCCACCACATGCTCGATGCCCTGCAGCGCGTCGTTCGTGTCGAACAGCGGGATGCCGTGCCGCTCGCAGTTGCGCTTCAGGTTGCTCGCCTGCAGCGCCGATGCCGGGTCGCCGATGACGCGCGGCGCCACCGCCCAAGTGGGAATGATGTGACTCACCACCGCCACGTTCTGCCCGGGCATGCGCACGGCGCGGCCCTTCGCATGCAGGCCGGCGAAGGCCTGCGGGCTGGTGTATTCGTTCATCAGATGGAGATCGCAGAACAGCAGCACGTTCTGCGGGTCGAGCACGGCCACGGTATGCGAGTCGACCAGCTTCCGGTACAGCGTCTTCATGTGTTGACTTCCAGCGATGACGATGGTGGCGATGCTGGCGATGTCGGGGTCATGGCCAACGACGACAGCTCGGCCGTCAAAAACGGCAAGGCTTTGGCGAGCAAGGCGTCGGGCGCCTCCTCGGCGACATAGTGGCCGCAAGGCAGCGTCTCGCCGCGCACGTTGGCCGCGACGCGGCACCATTCCTGCAGCGGCTTGAAGCAGCGGTGGACCACGCCCTCTTCCCCCCACAGCACCATCAGCGGCATGGCCAGGCGATGGCCGGCGTCGCGGTCGGCGCGGTCGTGGACCAGGTCGATGCTGGCGCTGGCGCGGTAGTCCTCGCACAGACCGTGCGCCGCGCCGGGGCCCTGAAGGGCGCGGTTGTAGGCCTCGAAGGCACGGGGGTCGAAGGGCGACAGGCCGGCGCTGCGGCCCCCCATCACCTCGCTCAGGTAGGCCGCCGGGTCCGCCTCGATCAGGCGCTCGGGCATGGGCGCCGGCTGGATCAAAAAGAACCAGTGCCAGTAGGCCCGGGCGAAAGCCTCGCCGGTCTGCTCGTACATGGCCAGCGTGGGGGCGATGTCGAGCAGCACGAGCCGCTCCACGGCATCGCCATGGTCGGCGGCAAGGCGATGGGCCACGCGCGCGCCACGGTCATGCGCCAGCACCGAGAACCGCTGGTGCCCGAGCGACTGCATGACCCTCAACATGTCGCGGGCCATGGTGCGCCGGCTGTAGTTGGCGTGGTCGTCGTCCCCCACCGGCTTGGACGATGCACCATAGCCGCGCAGGTCGGCCAGCACCAGGGTGAAATGCCGGGCCAGCACCGGGGCCACCTTGTGCCACAGCGCATGCGTCTGCGGATGGCCATGCAGCATCAGCAGGGGCGGCGCCTTGCCGTGACGGTCCGAAGTGATGGCGTGGATGGTGACGCCCTCATCGGTGGCAACGTCAACGGCTTCGAAGCCTGGGAACAGCGGCGTTGGATCTGCGGGGCTGGGGGTGGAATTCATTGCTGGGTTCATGGCGACGGTGATGGCTGGGGTCATGGCCAAAAAATTGGAGGGGAATCGGCGCGCGGCGTTCTCATTCGGCGGTGATGCCGCGCTCCTTGATGAGCTTGGCCCACACCGGCATTTCGGTCTCGAGCCGCGCACGCGCCTGGGCCGGCGTGGACGGCAGGGGGTCGAAGCCTTCCTTCGTCATGCGCTCCTTCAGCGCGGGCGCGGCCAGGGCCTGGTTGAGCGCAGCGTTCAGCCGCTCGATGACCGGCCGCGGCGTGGCCGCCGGCGCGAAGACGATGAACCAGGTCTCGAAGCTGTAGCCGGGCAACCCGGCTTCGGCGATGGTTGGCACCTGCGGCATCAGCGTGGAGCGCTTGCTGCCGGTGACGCCGATGGCCCGCAGCTTGCCGGCCTGCACATGCTGCTGCGCCGCCGACAGCACCGGAAAGCTCATGTCGACCTGGCCCGAGATGGTGTCGATCAGCGCCGGGCCGCCGCCACGGTAGGGGATGTGCACGATGGGCACGCCGGCCACCGCCTTGAACAGTTCGGCCGACATGTGAAAGGTGCTGCCCGCGCCGGCCGAGCCGTAGGTGAGCCTGCCCGGCTGCGCCTTCAGCAGCGCCAGCAACTCCTTGAGATTGGCCGCGGGCAGCTTGGGGTTGACCACCAGCACGTGCTGCGAACTGGCCACCATGCCGATGGGCGCCAGGTCCTTCAGCGTGTCGTAGGGCATCTTCGCGGTCAGCGCCGGGTTGATGGCCAGCGACACCGTCTGCAAGCCGATGGTGTAGCCATCGGGCGCGGCCTTGGCCACCGCGTCCACACCCAGGTTGCCGCCGGCGCCGCCCTTGTTCTCGATGAACAGCGTGGTGCCCAGCGCGCGCGCCCATTCATCGGCCACCAGGCGTGCGGCGATGTCGGCGCTGCCGCCCGGCGCATAAGGCACGATGAGCCGGACGGGCCGTTCCGGATAGCCGGCCGGTGCCGGTGCCTGTGCCTGCGCGGCTTCAGGCAATGCGACTGCGATCAGCACAGCGGCCAGGGTCTCGAAGCCCCGCTGCAGGATGGCGCGGCGCGGCGACGTGGTGGTTGGGGGGCGCATGGGTGTCTCCTGCTTGTGACGTTCTTCGTTGAACGTCATCGTATCCATGAACCACAGATTCATAATATCCATTGCGGCAATTCTTCAGGTCGCGCAAGTTACGAATGCATGCCATGGACGGCTTCTCCGATCTCTCCTTCTTTTCACTGATCGCGCGCCAGGGCTCGCTCGCGGCCTCGGCGCAGCAGCTGGGCGTGACACCGCCGGCCGTGAGCAAGCGGCTGGCCGCGCTGGAGCGGCGGCTGGGCGTGCGCCTGCTGAACCGGACGACGCGGCGCATCAGCCTCACACCGGAGGGCGAGATCTACCTGGCCGACGGCGCCCGGCTGCTTGAAGACCTTGAAACGCTGGAACGCAGCGTGGCCGGCACGCGCTCGGTGCCGCAGGGCGTGCTGCGCATCAGCGCCACGCTGGGCTTCGGCCGCCGCCACATCGCACCGGCGCTGTCGCGCTTCGCGCGGGCCTTCCCGAAGATCGAGGTGCAGCTGCACCTGGCGGACCGGCCGGTCAACCTGGTCGAGCAGCGCTTCGACCTGCAGGTGCGCTTCGGTGAACTGCCCGACGCCCGGCTCACCGCGCGCCTGTTGGCCGGCAATCGGCGCCTTCTGTGCGCCTCGCCCATGTACCTGGCCGCCGCCGGCACACCCGCCACGCCCCGTGAACTGGCCAGCCACCGCTGCATCTTCCTGCGCGAGGGCGATGAGACCTTCGGCACCTGGCACCTGCAACACGGCGGCCGCACCGAGACGGTGAAAGTGCGCGGCGCGCTGAGCAGCAACGACGGCGAATCGGCCCTGGGCTGGGCGCTCGACGGGCACGGCATTCTGATGCGCTCGCAGTGGGATGCGGCCGAACTGCTGCGGGCCGGCACGCTGGTGCCAGTGCTGGCCGACTGGCACCTGCCCGGCGGCGACATCTACCTGGTGTTTCAGACCCGGCACCACCTGTCGCTCAAGACCCGGGCGCTGGTCGATTTTTTGCTGGACGCCTTCGCCGCGCACCGCGAACCCGGCGTTCCGGAGTTCTGCACCTGGTGACTTGCGTCGGCCTGGGCCCGAGCCACTCGCATCTTCAGGGCCGCAGCAGCAGCATCTCGTCGCGGTCGTCGGCCTCTTCCAGTATCGGCCTGTCCGGCAGCTTGCCGCCCGACTTCGCCCTTTGCGCGTCGTCCTTGGCGCCCTGCACCATTTCGCCGACCCACTTGACGAGGATCGAAGTGTAGGACTGGCTGGCGTCGCGCGTCGACAGGCTGTGATCTGCGCCCTTGATGACGCGGTAGGTCATCGACTGGGCCTGGCGGAAGGCGGTCAGGTAGTTCTCGATGACGGTGTGCGGCACGGTGGTGTCGTGCTCCGACGCCACCATCAGCACGTCGCCCCTGAACGCGGCGCTGGCGGCCAGGGCGCGGTTGCTGGCGGGGTCCAGCACCTGCGCGCGGTAGGCCGCCACCTCCTGCTTGTTCAATGCGCTTTTCGAGACGAGCCAGTCCTCGTCCTTGTACAGGGCGGGCGCCCGCAGGCCCAGCCAGCGCACCGGTCGCAAGGTGCTCAACACCGTGGCCAGATAGCCACCGTAGCTGCTGCCGACAACCACCACCGAAGAAGCGTCGACCGCGGGGTGGCCCACCAGCGTGTCATAGGCGGCCAGCATGTCGTTCAGGTTGTCCTCCCGCGTGACGGTGTCGCGATGCGCCTTGTCGCGCGCATGGCCGCGCAGGTCGAAGGTGAGGCAGATGCAGCCGAGCGCGGCGATCTCGTGCGCGCGGTGCAGGTACTGCTCCTGGCTGCCGTCCCAGCCGTGGACCAGCATGACGCCCGGCACCACCGTGTTGGGGGCGACAAGGGTGCCGGCAATGCTGCGGTCACCGACGGGGATGCGAATGTTCTGATGTCGAGTGGGCATCGGATGCGGCCGTGGCTGGCACGGCGGAAGGAGGGATCGTTGAAGACATGGCGGCCGGCACCGGCAGTTCGCTTACGGTGGTGTACTTGGTCAACGGCCCTGCCTGGCTGTCGACACCCTGAAAATAGACGATGGCGCCCTCGGGCGGCGGCATGAGCGCGCCGAAGATCTCGACGCAGCGGGCCTGCACGGCGCCTTGCACCCGCCCATCCTGGATGGCTTCGAGCGCTGCCACCTCGGCACCGGTCGCGCCGCCCGCCCGCCACGACTGCTCCAGCACGCCAGAGCACCAGCGACCCATGGCGTCCAGGCCCTGTGCCACGTCGTAGTTGATGCGCGAGGCAAAGAAGCCGGCAAAACAGGACTTGGCGGCGCTGTCGTAGACCAGCGCCTGCTCCACGGCCATGCGCACGTTGGCGCTGGGTGCCAGGGCGCGCAGCGCGTCGAAACCGCCGCGCACCACCGTCAGCTCCGAACCACCATAGACCATCTCGCCACGGTTGCTGGGCGTGAGGCGCTGCACCCCGAAATAGGACGCGACGATGCCGGCCACGTTCACCTGGCCGACGCTCAGCGTCTCCACCTGCCGCAGGTTGTGCTCCAGCACCAGGCCACCTTCGGCCAGCGCCGCATCGCTCAGGGGCGCGAGGCTTTCCTCGAGCGCATCCGCGTCTGGCGCCACGGTCTGGCCGCGTCCGCCCGTCTCGCACACCTGTTTCACCCGCACCGGGCCCAGCGCCCAAAGCGCCTGCGCCGCCAGCCGCGCGTCTTCGCGCGAGAACACCGTGTAGCCGGGCAGCACGGCATCGGCCACCTGGCGCGGGAATTCGGGGCTCCAGCCCTGCGGCGCGGCCGCGGCCTCCCGGAACAGGGGATGGGTGATGGCCTTGGTCGCGACGAAGGCGTGCGGCACCACACCGCCGAAGAGATCGCCAACGCCATGCACGCCAAGGGCGCGCGCATGTTCGATGCCGACCAGCGTGTCGCTCGGCACCAGGTACATCGGCCCCGGCCATTCGGCCCGCGGCCGCTCCTGCGAACTGGCGCAGCCTTTCAGCCGTGCCAGCCTTCTCACAACCTCTTCCCGGGTCACCCGTTCATGGTCGCTCGCATGGCCCTTCAGGCCCTGGGTGTAGGGCATGACCGTGGCGCCCTGCAAACCCGAGCCGGGCCGTACAGGAGCCGCGACGCTGCCGGGAGGGGCGGCAGGCGGCGGGTGGAAGACGATGGTCATTCGGGGGCCTCGCGACAGTCGATGCTCCACTCTGCCGGAGTGATGCCGCGCGTGCATCGGCGGACGGCACAGCCGCCTGTGGTCCCTTGCCTACAGCGGGGCGCATTGGATGGCATGTATTGGTGTCGGTTGCACCCGTTCTTCTCGTCCGCCAGGCGGCACCACCCGCCACGGACACCCCACGGCGAGGCGGCGAGAAAGAATACCTCGCTGGAGACCAACCCATGAGCACCCCGGAACCCGCCCACCGCTCACTGAGCCCGGCAAGACCGCGCGGCTGGCAATGATCCCGTGCACGCTGGCGGCGATGTCAGGCGATGTCAGGCCATGATGACCAGCGCCGCGAGGCCCAAAATCAGCAGCGCCCGCACTACCTTGTAGACCATCGGATTCCAGCGCTTGAACCGCCGCCGTGCCTGGCCCACCAGGAAGGAATAGCGGAACAGCCTGCCGATGGGTCCGGTGTACTCGCCTGCCTCGTTGGGCGACGTGGCGGCCCGCATGACGTGCCTTGCGAAGGCGCGGTTGAGCGCACGCATCCAGCCGTTGCGCAGCGGGCGTTCCACGTCGCAGAGCAGGATGAGCCGGCTCTGGTCGGTGCCGTTGTGCACCCAGTGGATGTAGGTCTCGTCGAACAGCACGGCATCTCCGTCGCGCCAGCTGTAGCGTTCACCGTCCACCCAGATGCAGCATCGGTCGTCGTTCGGCGTGGCAAGGCCGAGGTGGTAGCGCAGCGAGCCGGCGTACGGGTCGCGGTGGCGGTTGAGCTTGGCGCCCGCCGGCAGTTCCGCGAAGAGCGCCGCCTTGATGCCCGGGGTCTGACGGATCAGCTCGACCGTGAGCGGGCAGTGGCGAAGGGCCGACGCCGGCGTGACCCCGTACCAGTGCAGGTAGAACCGCGTCCAGCCCTCCTTGAAGAACGAGTTGAACCCCGCATCGTCCATGTGCTCGGAGGCCTTGATCGCGCTCATGTTGCGCAGCGCCTCGGCCTCTCGCAGCATCTCGGGCCAATGGGTTTCGAATTTCTTCAGGTCTGGAAAATAAGAGGCCGTGAGATAGGGCCGAGTGGGCACGCTCGAGAACATGTAGAGCAGCGCGTTCAGGGGCGCCAGGAAGGCCGAATGATCGAACACCTGCTTCAGCCAGCGATGCCGCTCCCGGCCACGAAAGTGCACGAAAGCGATCGATGCCGCATACAGCCCGAGGACCATCCATTTCATAGTTCATTCGATCGGTTCGAAAACCGACTCTGACCAGGGTGTTGGATTCTCATCTTGCGGGCAAGGCCCTGCATGCGCAAGGCCGAAAATCAGCTCCATTCAGAAGCAACAACTTGTGTCACTGCCACGCTCGACAGCGCCTGCAACGCTTCGCCGCCCACCCGCGGCGTGGCGATGTCATCAGGTGATGGCCTGGCCTACACAACGGATCAGCCAATCAGCGCAATGGCTCGGCAGCCATGAGCCGTCAGCCCCCCTGACTCGGCTTACCGCAGCACGATCACCGAGATCCCGAGCAGGGTCAACACGCAGCCGGCAACGGTCCGGATGGTGATGGGTTCGTTGTTCTGGCCCAGCCAGTGGCTCAGCGGAAACACCAGGACCGGCGTGCACAACGTGATCAGCGTGGCCACCGAAAGCGGGATGTAGCGCATCGCCGCGATGGTGCACATCTGGGCCGAGATCGTGGTCACGCCCATCAGCGCGAAGAGCCCGACCCCTCCGCGGCTGGCCTCGCGCAGGCGCTGCGGCAGGCCACGCTTGCCCGCGCTGAACAACAGGTGCAGCGCCAGTCCGCAGACCGCGCCCACGAGGGCACCTGCCACCGGTTCGTTCCAGCGGCGGATGGCCATGCCCCGCAACACGTTGCCGAACGCATAGGCCAGCGAACTGCAAAGGCCGAGGAACAGCATCGACTGCAGCAGCCGCGCCGCGCCGGTAGCCCTTGCCGGCGTGGCCACCGTTCCCATCGCTGCGCCGGGCCGTGGCCTGCCGGGCTTGGCGCTCACCAGGACCAGGCCGGCCACGGTGACCAACATGCCCGCGGCAACCAGCGGCTGCAGTGCTTCACCCAGGCCAACCCAGGCGATCACTGCGGCGAACAAGGGGCTGCTGACCTGGAACACACTGGCCTTGGCCGGACCGAAGCGCACCACCGACTCGTAGAAGAACCAGCGCCCGAGGTAGGTGGCGAAGAAACCCGCCAGCGCGAACAGTCCGAACGCCGCCGGGTTCCAGACGATGTCGCCCCGCCGAAGGCCCCACTGAACCACCAGCAGCGCACCGGAAAAAAGGACATTGACGGTCGTGGCGATCAGGAAGCCCAGGCTCAGGTCGAGCCGGCGGCTGGCCGCCTGGGTGACCAGTGTGCCGGTGGTGAAGAGAACAAGGGCGCCGGTTGACAGCAACAGCCCCAGCGCGGTGTCGGTCATCGGTCGAGGACCCGCATCAGATCTTGAAGGCCTCCAGCGACTCCGGTGCGAACAGCTCCTGCGGCTCGAGCAGGCGCTTCGACAGGCCCTGCTCGAAGTGGTAGCGCAGGAAGGTCCTGAGCGTGGTCTCGTTCTTCTCGAAACCGTAGGGCCAGAAGTCTTCGCCCATCTCGCGCCTGACCTGTTCGACATGCGAGGTGAGCCAGGGCAGCATGGTCTTCAGCGCGGCGGTCTCGTACAGGTCCTGGTAGGTGCGGCGCTGCGACTCCTCGAGTGCCTTCATGAGAGAGCGCGCGATCCAGCGGTTGGCCTCGTACACCTCGCGGCGGATGGCCAC
>JAQGNA010000140.1 GCA_028292075.1 Rhodoferax sp.
CCAAGCGCCGGGGTGCGCAAAGGCAGACCCGCGGCAAACCACAGACAATAGGCCCATGATCGTTCGCCATACCTTTTCGCCCCCCAACAACGCGCGGCTCGACCACCTCTGCGGCCCCATGGACAGCCACCTGCGCACCGTCGAGGCGGCGCTCGAGGTCAGCATCGCGCACCGCCACGAGCAGTTCAAGATCGACGGCCCCAAGCCCCGCGCCCAGAAAGCCCTGGAGATGCTGCAGGCGCTTTACGAGCTTGCCGCCCGGCCGATCACGCCCGACACGGTGCAGCTGATGCTGGCCGGCGACGACAACATGGTGGGCAACGAAGGCGACCCCGCGCTTCAGACGCGGCGCGGCGACCTGCGCGCCCGCACACCCAACCAGGCGGCTTACCTCGAGGCCATCCAGAACCACGACATCAGCTTCGGCATCGGCCCGGCCGGCACCGGCAAAACCTACCTCGCGGTGGCCTGCGCGGTGGACGCACTGGAGCGAAGCGCCGTGCAGCGCATCGTGCTGACCCGCCCCGCGGTGGAGGCCGGGGAGCGGCTGGGCTTTCTGCCCGGCGACCTGAACCAGAAGATCGACCCCTACCTGCGCCCGCTGTACGACGCGCTCTACGACCTGATGGGTGCCGAAAAAGTGCAAAAGGCCTTCGAGCGCAATGCGCTGGAAGTGGCGCCGCTCGCCTTCATGCGCGGGCGCACGCTGAACAACGCGTTCGTCATCCTGGACGAGGCGCAGAACACCACGCCCGAACAGATGAAGATGTTCCTGACCCGCATCGGCTTTGGCGCCAAGGCCGTGGTCACCGGCGATGTGAGCCAGATCGACCTGCCCAAGAGCCAGCTCAGCGGCCTGGTGGATGCCGAGCGGGTGCTCAAGCGCACCAAGGGCATCGCCATCTGCCGCTTCACCAGCGCCGACGTGGTGCGCCATCCGCTGGTGGCCCGCATCGTGGACGCCTACGACACCCGGGGCCGCTCCGACATGGAAGGTGGCGACCGCGTCGCGTCCTTCGACGGCGCCGACGCGGCGGTCAAGCCGCGCGCCCGCAAGAAGGCATGAAGCATCTCGCCATGTGCACCGATGGGCGTCGACGACCAACACTGGCCGGAGCCCGCCGTGGCGCTTAAGCACCTTCGCCTGTCGCTCCAGTTCGGCAGCCTGGCCGACGCGGCCCCGCACCGCGCCGCCCTGCCCCGCACCCAGGTCGCCCGCTGGATTCGCCATGCCCTGGAGGTGGACGGCGAAATCACGGTGCGCATCGTCGATGCCGAAGAAGGCCAGGCGCTGAACCGCGACTACCGGCAGAAGGACTACGCCACCAACGTGCTGACCTTCGACTACACGCAGGAGCCCGTGGTGGCGGCCGACCTGGTGCTTTGCGCCCCCGTGGTGGCCCGCGAGGCGGCCGAAAACGGCAAGAGCCTGCAGGCCCACTATGCCCACCTGCTGGTGCACGGCACGCTGCATGCGCAAGGCTACGACCATGAAACCGACGAGGCCGAGGCCGAGGCCATGGAATCACGCGAGATCGAAATCCTGGCCGGTCTGGGTGTGGCCAACCCTTATGCATGACCCGCATCGCCCGGTGAACAACATCGCGCATGATGCGGTGGATGCCCGGGATGCGTGACATGGGTCGCACCGCGCTGCGCATGAGCACACGATTTGTTGCCCGCGTTACTCCCCGATGCGCGCCAGACTGCGAAAATCGCACCATGAAGACCATCGCCTCCACCCTGCCCAGCGCAACCAACACCGCGCATGCGTTCGCCTCCAAGCGGGCCGCCGCGCTGGCGTTGACCATCGCCATGGCATCTGCGGCCGGACACGGTGTCGCTGCCGAAGCGGTGCCTGCTGCGCCGGCGCCGGCACCTGCCGCGAAGTCGGGCACGATGAAGGCGATCGAAGGCACGGTGAGCGCCGTGGGCACCAGCGGTGCCAGGCGCACCCTGCGCCCGGGAGACGCGGTGGCGGTGAGCGAGCAGGTCGTCACCGGCCCGCGCAGTGCCGCCAGCCTGGTGCTGCGCGACGGCACCACCCTGATGCTCGGCCCCGACAGCCAGGTCGAGATCAAGGGCTTCACCTACGACGCCGCCCGGCAGGAGGGCAACCTGTTCCTTTCGATGCTGCGCGGCACCATGCGCATGATCACCGGCCTCATCGGCAAGGCGCATCCGGAAGCGGTGCAGATCAACACGCCCACCTCGCTGATCGGCGTGCTTGGCACCGACTTCATCGTCCAGGCGACAGGCTCGCTTTGATGCGGACCTCCGACGTGCGCCACCTTCTCTGGCTGGGAGCATTGCTGCTCGCCGGCTGTGCGGCACCCCGGGTCGAGGTGGTGCTGCTGCCGCAGGAGGACGGCAGCCCCTCGGCGGTGAAGGTCACCTCCGGCGGCAACACCGACCGGCTGGCGCAGCCCTATGCACGCCTGACCGCCGCCGTAGGCCAGCCGCCCAAGATCGACCAGGCCGACCCGGCCGAGATCGCGCGTGAATTCGGCACGGTGTTCGCCGTGCGGCCGCCCAAGCCGCAACGCTACGTGCTTTACTTCGATATCGGCAGCGCCGAACTCACCGAGGCTTCGCAGCGCAGCACCGTCGAACTGTTCGAGGCGGCGAGCCAGCGGTCGGGCGCCGACATTCTCGTGGTGGGCCACACCGACACCGTGGGCAGCGCCGAAAACAACGACCAGTTGTCGCTCGCGCGGGCCCAGGAGATTCGCACCAAGCTGATCCAGCGTCAGCTGTTCCTGCTGCACCTGGTGCCGGCAGAACGCATCGAGGCCGTCGGCCGCGGCGAGCGCGACCTGGC
>JAQGNA010000141.1 GCA_028292075.1 Rhodoferax sp.
ATCCGCCGGCCTATCCCGGTTAGCGGCTTTGTCCTACACGCCGGTGAACTCTTTTCATGCTCAAAGCCAAACTTTTCATCAGCCTCGCCGTGATCGCCGGCATCCATCAGTTCAATGACGCCAGCGCCACGCCAGCGGTGGACGTTCAGGAGGTTATGACGGTGGCTTCGGAAACGCCGGTGACGTCATCCCGTACGGGTGGCCCGCAGGATCTGGCTGGCACTGTCTCCGCGCCGCAACGCTGAACGCTCGTCCCCAGCGCATCGGCGCATGGGCCGGAGGCGCCAGGCTTCAGTCCTCGTGATCCCCGTGCTTGAAGAACAGCACCAACACGGCCAGGATCGCGATGGGAATCGCCACGATCATGGGGAACGCCAGGAACGACAGTGGCGCCAGAATGATGAGCCAGATAGGGTGCACAGGGTCGATGTGGTGTTGGTCAGAGGGTGGCAAAAATGCCCGCAGCGGCATCGTAGGCCCGAAGCCGAAGGCTTTAACATTCAGTAACGCGGTGTAGCCGACATTACGGCGGTCACCGTGAACTCCATCACACCCCGAGCTCGACCGTCCCGCTTCCTGTGGATGACTTTCTGGCCCACTGGCCCCCTGACGGCAGGCTGAAAGAAGGTTTAAGCTGCGCCCATGAAAGAAATTCGTCTTTGCTGGGCCCAGACCATCACCGTCGTGGCCCAAAGCGCGCCGGTTCAATCCACACCATGGGAGCCCGATGCCGCCGAGCTCCGCGCGCGGATGGAGGCGCAGGTGATGCAAGGCAATGCTGCCGACGGGCCGGACACTTTCTGGCTCGAAGAACGTGATGGCACCGCTCCGGCCTGATGCCTGACGCTGCCGCCTGAACTGCCGGCCGACGTTTCAACGCCCCTGGCCAACCCGGCCGCGGATGGTGGCTTCTGACCACCGCCACGAGCAGCGCAAGCTGCCCTGACCGCATGCCGATCCGCGCAAGTTGATCACGCCGGGAACGACCCGGACTACGCCAGACTCTGGCGGCTGCCGACGCCCGACCCCGCAACGCGACCTTATGGTCGTGCCATGCCTCCATCGCTCCATCACCCCGCAGCCTCCGGCAACGCCACCACACGCTCCGCCAAAGAAGCCGCACCGCAGATCTTTGCGCCTCAGAACATGGTGCGCGTGCGCGGCGCCCGCGAGCACAACCTGAAGAACGTCGACGTCGACATTCCACGCGACGCGCTGGTGGTGTTCACCGGGGTGTCCGGTTCGGGCAAGTCGTCGCTCGCCTTCGGCACGCTGTTCGCCGAGGCCCAGCGGCGCTACCTCGAATCCGTGGCGCCCTATGCGCGCCGGTTGATCGACCAGGCGGGCGTGCCCGACGTCGACACCATCGACGGCCTGCCACCGGCGGTGGCCCTGCAGCAACAGCGGGGTACGCCGACGGCGCGATCTTCCGTGGGCAGTGTCACCACCATCGGCAGCCTGCTGCGCATGCTGTACTCGCGCGCCGGCCTGTATCCGCCCAAGCAGCCCATGCTTTATGCCGAAGACTTTTCGCCCAACACGCCACAAGGTGCCTGCCCGCGCTGCCACGGCCTGGGCCGCATCTACGAGGTGACCGAGGCGTCGATGGTGCCCAACCCCACGCTCACCATCCGCGAACGCGCCGTCGCCGCCTGGCCCACCGCCTGGCAGGGGCAGAACCTGCGTGACATCCTCACCACGCTCGGCCATGACGTCGACACCCCGTGGCAAAAACTGCCCAGGAAGACGCGCGACTGGATCCTCTTCACCGACGAGCAGCCGACCGTTCCGGTCTACGCAGGGTTCAGCCGCGAGGAAGTACGCGAGGCGATGCGCCGCAAAGCGACGCCCAGCTACATGGGCACCTTCACCGGCGCGAAACGCTACGTGATGCAGACCTTCGCCACCAGCCAGAGCGCCATGATGAAGAAGCGCGTGGCGCAGTTCATGGTGGGCAGCGAATGCCCCGAATGCGATGGCAAACGCCTGAACCGCCCGGCGCTTTCCGTCACTTTCGCGGGGCTCGACATCGGCGACTTCGGTCGGCTGCCGCTGTCCACGCTGGCAGGCCTGTTGCGGCCTATCGCCGAGGGCGCCGCCGTGCCCGATGCCCATGCCGACGCGGCCACCGACACCCTCGACAAGGCCTCGCACCAGCGGGAAACGGCGCGCCGGGTCGCGGCCGGTGGCTCGGCACATGCGGCCGCACCCGACGTGCGCCGCACGCCGCAGCAGTCGCAGGAGAAACGCATCGCTGCCCAGCGCATCTGTCAGGACCTGTTGAACCGCGTCAGCACCCTCGCCGACCTCGGCCTGGGCTACCTGGCGCTGGACCGGGCCACGCCCACGCTGTCGCCTGGCGAACTGCAGCGTCTGCGGCTCGCCACGCAGCTGAATTCGCAGCTGTTCGGCGTGGTGTACGTGCTGGACGAACCATCCGCCGGCCTCCACCCCGCCGACGGCGAAGCACTGCTGGCCGCATTGCAGCGGCTCAAGGCGGCCGGCAATTCGATCTTCGTGGTGGAGCACGATGTGGCCACCATGCGAAGGGCCGACTGGCTGGTCGATGTCGGGCCCGAGGCCGGCCAGAACGGTGGCCAGGTGTTGTACAGCGGACCGCCCGAGGGCCTGGCCGACGTTGCTTCGTCCCAGACCCGCCGCTACCTGTTCGACGACCAACCCGGTCCTCTTGACGAGCGCCGCGAGCGCCGCGAGCCCGGCGGCTGGCTGAGGGTCGAAGCCATCACCCGCAACAACCTGCGCGGCGTGGACGCTGCATTTCCCACCGGATGTCTCACCTCGGTGACCGGCGTGTCCGGGTCGGGCAAGTCGAGCTTGGTCAGCCAGGCGCTGCTTTCACTGGTGGCGGCCGCGCTGGGCGAGAAATTGCAGGGCGAAACCGACGACGACTCGCAAGCCGCAGCGCCCCCCGCGGCGCCCGGCGACGATGACCCGGGCGCCGCGGAAGCCGCCACGCCGCTGCCGGCCACCGGGCGCATCGTCGGCGGCATGGCAGGCATCCGCCGGCTGGTTCATGTGGACCAGTCGCCGATCGGCCGCACGCCACGCTCGAACCTGGCCACCTACACCGGCCTGTTCGACACGGTGCGCAAGCTGTTCGCGGCCACCCCGGAGGCCGTGCACCGCCGCTTCGACGCGGGGCGCTTCTCGTTCAACGTGGCCAAGGGACGCTGCCCAACCTGCGAGGGCGAGGGCTTCGTGAGCGTGGAGCTGCTGTTTCTGCCGAGCGTCTATGCGCCCTGCCCCGCCTGCGAAGGCGCGCGCTACAACCCCGCCACGCTCGAAGTCACCTGGCGAGGACTCGACATCGCGCAGGTGCTGAACCTCACCGTGGACGCCGCCTGTGACGTCTTCGCGGAAGAACCCGCGGTGCTGCGGCCTCTCACCGTGCTGCGCGACATCGGGCTCGGCTACCTGCGGCTGGGCCAACCGGCCACCGAACTTTCCGGCGGAGAAGCGCAGCGCATCAAGCTCGCGACCGAGCTGCAGCGGCTGCAAAAGGGCCAGACGCTCTATGTGCTGGACGAACCGACCACCGGCCTGCATCCCGCCGACGTGGACCGCCTGCTGCTGCAGTTGGATGCCCTGGTGCGCGCAGGCAATACGGTGGTGGTGGTCGAACACGACATGCGGGTGGTTGCCGCGAGCGACTGGGTCATCGACGTCGGACCTGGCGCCGGCGACCTGGGCGGCACCATCGTCGCCGCCGGTACGCCTGAACAGGTTGCGCTGGCGGCGAACAGCCGCACAGCACCCTATCTAGCTTCGGCACTACTGCCGGTCAAGACACCCGGCAGCGAGAAGCAGCGCCGTCGGGCCTGATGGGTGGCCCCTTGGACAACGCACTGTAATCCAGCGATGACCCGCTTCAGCGGGCGCGTTCCACGAACAGCTGGGTGGCCTTGAGACCGGCCAGGGTCCAGTGCTGAGAGGGGGCCATGGCCTGCACCAGCAGGCGTGCCTGGCCCTCGTCGTCCAGCCGAGGCAACTGCTCGGTCAACGCCTGAAGATCGCTGTCGAGCGTGCCGTCCGCCGGCTCGGTGCCCAAGGGTGCCTGACCGCGTGCCGTGGCAAGGCGGGCGGCCACGCGAAAACTTGGACGGCGCGGCCTGCCATCGGCCGTGGCCACCTCGGCATAGGGTCGGCCGTCCGCACTGGCGGTGCCACGCAACCAGTCATGGATGACCTGCAACTCGTAGCTGCTGAACACGCCGAACATCTCCGCGCGGTCGCCCTGCAGCAGGCCCCAGAAACGGCTTTCCTCGGCTGGCGCATCGCGCCTAATCCAGCCCGCCGTCTCGAGCGCCGACAGAAATGCCGGCACTTCTTCGGGTGTGGCGAGCCAGTCGTTCACACTGCGGCCGGCCACGCGGCAATAGTCGGAATGCGCACCCTGGCCCGCAGTGCTCTTGTGGCGGAAGATGAGGACCACTTCGGCGTAGATATCGAAGCCGCCGATCACATCATTGGTTCCAACGCCGGCAATTC
>JAQGNA010000145.1 GCA_028292075.1 Rhodoferax sp.
GTGCAGGGTGAAAGCTACTTTTTTCCCGCGTGCGCAGCGATTGAAGCGGCGACCGACGACCTTGCCTGCCGGGATATAGGCATGGGTAAAAGCGCAGTGATCCAGGCGCGAGAGAGCCATCCATCCGACAATCTGCTCGGTTCACATCCGGACACGTCCTCACAGCCGTGCAATGGTTAGCATCACTGACATGCCCTACTTTTTCATGCAGCGGTCGATCTGCCGCCGTCTTCTCCTTGCCTCGACGTGCTTCTCGGCCGCCGTTCTGCTTTCCGGCTGCGCCGCCGGCGTAGGCATCAGCATCCCGGTCTTCCCTGGCGTCTCCATTGGCGTCGGCCTGAATTCCAGCGGCGACGTCAACCTGGGCCTCGGTGCCGGGGCCGGGCCGGTGGGCGTGGGCGTGGGGGTGAACCAGCGCGGCCAGGTGTCGGCCGGCGCGGGCGTGGGTGTGAGCACCGGTGTGGGTGGGGGCGGTGCGCGGGTGGGTGCCGGCGTGGGCACCGGCACGGTGATCTACGACCCGAACTCGGCGCCGGTCAATCCGCCGCCGCGGCACTGAGCCGCGACAGCTTCAGCAGAAGGCCAGGGCCAGCCAGGCTGGGTCTTCGACCACATTCAGCAGCAGGTAGTTGCCGACGCCGTAGCCGGTGAACGCGAAGGCCTCGCGCCACTCGGCCCAGGGCGCACCACGCGCGGGCCATACGGGCAGAAAGGCCGGACGCGGCAGAGGCCGCCGGCGCCCGGCGGACGCGAACTGCGGCGAGGCGTCTGCATTCATGTCCGGGCTCATACGTACAGCGGCTCTTCCTGCATGGCTTCGATCTGCTCGGTGAGCATGTTGACCTGGCCGACCCAATAGTCGCTGCTGCCGAACCACGGGAAGTTGATGGGAAAGGTCGGGTCGCTCCAGCGGCGCGCCAGCCAGGCGCTGTAGTGCACCAGGCGCAGGGTGCGCAGCGGTTCGATGAGCGCGAGCTCGCGACGGTCGAAGCTGCGGAACTGCTCATAGCCGTCGATCAGGCCGCTGAGTTGGCCGGTCCGTTGGGCGCGGTCGCCGCTGAGCAGCATCCAGAGGTCTTGCACGGCCGGGCCGGTGCGGGCGTCGTCGAGGTCGACGAAATGCGGGCCGCCGTTGGGGCGGTCGGTTGGCGTCCAGAGGACGTTGCCAGGGTGGCAGTCGCCATGCAGACGCAGCACCCGGGCCTGGCCCTCGCCACCGGAGACGCCGCCTGTCGGCAGGCCGCTGGCCGCGATCAGGTCGAGCGCGGTGCCGCAGGCGGTCTTCCACTCGCTTTGCACGTCGAGCGGAATGATCTCGTGGCCCAGCAGCCAGTCGCGCGAGGCGGTGCCGAAGGTCTGCAGGTCGAGCGCCGGGCGGTGCAAGAAAGGCTGGCGCGCACCGACGCGATGGATACGCGCCAGAAAGCGGCCGATCCACTCGAGCACCTCGAAGTCGTCGAGCTCGGGTGCGCGCCCGCCACGGCTCGGGCTCACGCTGAAGGCGAAGCCGCCGAAGTCGTGCAGCGTGGCGCCGTTGAGCACCAGCGGGCCGACTGCCGGGATCTCGGCTTCCATCAGTTCGGCGGCAAAGGCGTGTTCTTCGAGGATCTGCGCACCCGTCCAGCGCTCGGGCCGGTAGAACTTGGCCACGACCGTGCTGCCGTCTTCCAGGCGGATCTGGTAGACGCGGTTTTCATAGGAGCTGAGGGCGGTAAGACGCCCGTCGCCATACAGGCCGACGCTTGCCAGCGCGTCGAGCACCACGTCGGGTGTGAGCGTCTGGTACGGGTGCGCGGCGGCGCCGAGGTCGGAGGTTGATGACATGCGCCGATTGTCGCCGTTCGGGCTTCAATGCGATGCGGCCGCTGCAGGCGATGTCACCTGCAGCGGCCGGGGGCGGGGTGGCAGCCGGCTTTCGCAGCAGGTGCCGGGGCCGAGTGCCGAATGCCGATCAGGCGGCGAGGACGAGCTCGACGTCGATGTTGCCGCGGGTGGCGTTCGAGTAAGGGCACACGCCGTGGGCGGTGTCGATCAGGTCTTGCGCAACGGCACGGTCCATGCCGGGCAGGTTGATGACGAGCTTGGCGGCAATGCCAAAGCCGGCCGGGATCGGGCCGATGTCAACGCTGGCGTCGATGCTGGCATCGGCCGGCACGGTGATCTTCTTCATGCCGGCCACGTGCTTCATGGCGCCCATGAAGCAGGCGGAATAGCCAGCGGCGAACAGCTGCTCGGGATTGGTGCCGGTGCCGGCGCCGCCCATGGCCTTGGGGGGCGACAGCTTGACGTTCAGCAGGCCGTCGTCGCTGGCGGAGGCGCCATCACGGCCACCGGTGGTGTGGGCGTGGGCGGTGTAGATCACTTTGTCGAGTTGGGTGGTCATGGTGATTCCTTCTTTTTGAAAATGCTTCGGGCGAAGCGGTTGGGTGAACGGATTTAACTGAACAAATGCAGTGAATGAACTGGTCGGCTCGTGCGCTGGCAGGTCGTCAGGCCATGAGCCTGTTGCGCAATGCCTGCACCTGCTTGGTGAGGTCGATGAGTTCAGGAATGGCGCACTGCGCTGCCTGTGCCACGCAGCCAGGAATCCGGCCAGCGCGGGCCTTGAGCTTGCGGCCGGCGGCGGTGAGCCGCACATGCACGCGCCGTTCATCGGCCACATCGCGCACCCGGGCCACCAGGCCAGCAGCCTCGAGGCGCTTGAGCAACGGCGTGAGCGTGCCGGAGTCGAGGTGGAGCCGCTCACCGAGTTCGGACACCATGAGGCCGTCGCGCTCCCACAGCACCAGCATCGCGAGGTACTGCGGATAGGTGAGCCCCAGCTCTTCGAGCAGCGGTTTGTAGACCTTGGTCATGGCGAGCGAAGCGGAGTACAACGCAAAACAGAGCTGGTTGTCCAGCAGCAGCATCGGGTTGACGGTGACTTCCTTGGTTGGCATGCCTGAATTGTAGCTTGCAATTTAATTGCGCGCAATTTAATTGCGGATTAGACCCCCATCGATTGCAGGGTTGCCGTCTTTTCGCGCGGGGCGCGTGCGCTGTTCGCCCGATCAGTACTTGTAGACGCCGTGGCCCGTCTTGCGCCCCAGGCGACCGGCAGCCACCATTTCCTTCAGCAGCGGGCAGGGGCGGTATTTGCTGTCGCCAAATTCATTCAGGTAGACCTCCATGACGGCCAGGCAGACGTCGAGCCCGATCATGTCGGCCAGCGCCAGGGGGCCGATCGGCTGGTTGCAGCCGAGCTTCATGCCGGCGTCGATGTCCTCGGGCGTTGCCAGCCCTTCGGCCAGCACGAACAGCGCCTCGTTGATCATGGGCACCAGGATGCGGTTGACCACGAAGCCAGGCGCGTTCTTCACGGTAATGGGCGTCTTGCCGAGCGCGGTGGCGAGCGCGTGCACCGCGTCGTGCGTGGCGTCGCTGGTCTGCAGGCCGCGAATGATCTCGACCAGCGCCATCATGGGCACCGGGTTGAAGAAATGCATGCCGATAAAGCGGTCGGCACGTTGCGTCACGGCGGCCAGCTTGGTGATGCTGATCGACGAGGTGTTCGACGCGATGAGCACTTCGGGGGCGAGCAGGCCGTCGAGCTGTTGCAGGATCTTGACCTTCAGCGCGTGGTTCTCGGTGGCTGCTTCGATGACCAGTTGCGCCGACCTGAAGTCGGCATAGTCGGTGGAAGTCTTGATGCGAGCCAGCGCCGCGGCCTTGTCGGCCTCGGTGAGCTTTTCTTTCTTGATGAGGCGGTCAAGACTGCCGGCCACCGTGGCGAGTCCCTTTGCGACGGCGGCTTCGGCGATATCGACCATCACCACGTCGATGCCAGCCACGGCACAGGCCTGCGCAATGCCGTTGCCCATGGTGCCCGCGCCGACGATGCCCACGGTGGTAATTTTGGAAAGAAGGGCGGTCGACATGGGAATTTCCTTGAAGTGGTTGAATCGGTGCTGGAGTCCATCATAAAACCTCGTCGCAGCCGGCACGTCACTTCGACCGCCGGGCGCAAGGTTCCGCCGCCCTACCTCTGAGCATGCCGACGCCGCGCCCTTTCACCCCCCATGTCTGACACCTACGACTACCTGATCGTCGGCGCGGGTGCGGCCGGCTGTGTGCTGGCCGCGCGCCTGAGCGAGGATCCGAGGGTGCGGGTGGCCCTGCTGGAGGCCGGCCCCGACGTCGACGGTGCGCTGGTCCGTTGCCCGGCGGGCGCTGCGTGGCTGGCCTGCAGCAGCCGTGCGCAGTGGGGCTACGCGACGATGCCGCAGCCCGGCCTGAACGGACGGACCGCGCCGTTCCGCCGCGGCCGGCTGGTCGGCGGCTCCGGTGCGGTGGGCGACATGGTCTACACCCGTGGCCTTCCTGCCGATTACGACCGCTGGGCCGCCAGCGGCAACCCCGGCTGGGCCTTCGCCGACGTGCTGCCGTACTTCCGGCGCGCCGAAGCCAACACCCGTGGGGCCGACGCCCTGCACGGTGGTGAAGGCCCGCTTCCCGTGGCCGACCTGCCCGAGCCCAACTCCGGCAGTCAGGCCTTTGTGCAGGCCGGTCAGCAGGCGGGCCACGCGTCCACCGCGGACTTCAACGGTGCGCAGCCCGAAGGCGTGGGCCTGCACCAGGTGACCCAGCGGCACGGCGAGCGGGCCAGCGCGGCCAGCGCCTACCTCGCTCCGGCGCGCGACCGCCCCAACCTCACCGTGCTCACCGGCGCGCAGGCCACGCGCGTCTTGCTCGAAGGCAAGCGCGCGGTCGGCGTGGAGTTTGGCCACGAGGGTTACCTGAAGCAGCTGCGCGCCGCCCGCGAGGTACTGTTGTGCGCCGGCGCGGTGCAAACGCCGCAGGTGCTGATGCTGTCCGGCATCGGCCCCCATGCGCACCTGGTGGAAAACGGCATCGGCACGCGCCACCACCTGCCGGGCGTGGGCCAGCACCTGCAAGACCCGCCATCGGTGGCGCTGCGCACGCTCGCGCCCGGCGTCGCCAGCCTGCCAGGCTTTTCCCCAGGTGGACTGTTGCGGATGTGGCGGGATCTGTCCTCCTGGCGAAGGCACCGCAGTGGCCCGTTCACCAGCAACCTGGCCGAAGCTGGCGCCTTCATCCGCAGTCAGGCCGACGAGGCGCTGCCTGATCTGAGCTTGCGGTTCCGGCTGGTGCAGGGAATGGCGCCCGGCATGCGCTGGCCGCGGCGTGGCCATGCCATCGAGGTGATGGTCGTGCGACCGCAAAGCCGCGGCCAGGTCACGCTGGACGGCAAGGACCCTTTCGCACCGCCGTGCATCGACCCGAACTGGCTGGGCGACCGCGACGATACGGAGCGGCTGCTGCGCGGCTTTCTGATCGCCCGCCACATCGCCAGCCAGCCCGCGCTGGCGGCGCTGGGGGGCCGTGAGTTGCCGGCCTCGGCCCGGGCACGCACCGAGCTTCAGCTCGAGCAGTTCATCCGCGACCATGCGGGCAGCGGCCAGGCGCCGGTCGGCACCTGCCGTATGGGCACGGGGCCGATGGACGTCGTCGATGCCACACTCTGCGTGCACGGCGTTGCGGCGCTGCGCGTGATCGACGCTTCGGTGCTTCCAGCGTTTTCATGGGGCGGCACGCAGGCCGCGGTGATCATGCTGGCCGAGCGGGCTGCCGATTTCATCAAACGGTGACCGGCTGCCGCGTGCTTGTGGCCGCGCCTGTCGGCAGACCGGGCATGCCGGCAAGATTCACTCACCCACCACACCGCTCGCGATGTAGACGCCGTCGTTGAGCCAAGTCTGCAGATCGAGCCGGGGCAGATGCCAGGCGAGCTGGCGCCATGGTTTCTCCAGCCCCGCAAGGGAGCGGACCGAATGCAACGCCGCCGGCAGCACGAACAGGTTGGTCGTCCAGTTCCAGGGCCCGGCCCACTTGATGCCCGACGCCACCACGCGTGCGCCCGGCTTCAGGTGACGCATCACCTGCGCGATGGCCATGGGCTGCTGCAGGATGTCGTGGGTGAAGTGGAACAGCGCGGCATCGGCCATGACCGGAATGGGCGCCTCGGCCACCGGGCTGCACAGCAGCGCCACCTGGTCCCAGCGGTAGTGGGCCACCCGCTCCCGCGCCTTCTCGATCATTTCGGGGCTCTGCTCGATGCCGAAGATGCGCCCCTGGTCTCCAAGTGCTGACACCATCGGGCCGAAGCTCAGGCCGGTGCCACAGCCGACGTCGAGCACCTTGTCCCCCTGGCGCAGCCCCAGCAGGGCCACCGCCTCACGCCGGATCGGCTCCCACAGGGCCATTTCCAGATCGTAGATGCCGGCGCGCTGCCGGTACTGGGACAGCGCCGTGGCGTTGGCCGTGTTGGATCCCGGGGAACCAGCGGATCGGTCATGCAGCATGGCGGCGCTCCTGTTCAGGGTCACGCCGGCAGGAATGCGACGCCCGCTCATTCTGGGCCATAACCGCTAGGCAGCGACGACCATCTGAAACGGCCCCATGAATTCGAGGGGCGGAGCTGCCACCGTTCGGATGACGCACCCTTCTTTCTCAACGCCAGGCACCCTCACCACCGACCACGTACCGGGCGCGGTCAGATCTCGATCTTGGAACCGAGTTCGACCACCGAGTTGTTCGGCAGCTTCAGGAAGTCGGCCGCACCGCTGGCGTTGTGGTGCATCTGCGCAAACAGCTTCTCGCGCCACTGCGCCATGCCGCTACCGATGGTGGGAATGACGGTATCGCGCGACAGGAAGTAGCTTGTCGTCATGGTTTCCAGCTCGCAGCCGCGGTTGCGGATCTGCTGCAGCGCCTTTGGAATGTCCGGGTCGTTCTTGAAGCCGTAGTGGATCTTGACCTGCCAGCAGTCATGGCCGAGCGACTCGATGTCCACGCGCTTGTCCAGGCCGATCCACGGCACCTCGTGGTTGCGCACGGTGACGAAAAGGTTGTGCTCGTGCAGCACCTTGTTGTGCTTCAGGTTGTGCAGCAGCGCATTGGGCACGGTGCCGGCCTCGGCCGTGAGGAACACGGCCGTGCCTTCGACGCGCGCCGGCGGGCTGACAAACACCGCCTCAAGAAAGCCTGGCAGGTCGATGGCGTCCTCGCGCAGCTTGTCGTTGAGCAGTTGCCGGCCTTCCTTCCAGGTGATCATCAGCATGAAGATGCAGCCACCGATGGCAAGGGGGAACCAGCCGCCGTCGAACAGCTTGAGCAGGTTGGAAGCGAAGAAGGCGAAGTCGATCACGAAGAACCAGCCCGTGGCGGCCAGGCACAGCCACAAGGGGTACTTCCAGGCATGGCGGATCACGAAGAAGGTGAGCGTCGTGGTGATGAGCATGTCGGTGCAGACGGCGATGCCATAGGCAGAAGCCAGGTTGCTCGACGACTTGAACATCACCACCGCCAGCACGATGGCCACGAACAGGCCCCAATTGACGAACGGAATGTAGATCTGGCCGGCCTCGCGCACGTTGGTGTGCTGCACGTTGAGCCGCGGCAGGTAGCCCAGCTGGATCACCTGCTTGGTGACGCTGAAGGCGCCGGTGATCAGCGCCTGCGAGGCGATCACGGCGGCCATGGTGGCCAGCAGCACCAGCGGCACCAGGGCCCATTCGGGGGCCATCATGTAGAACGGGTTTTTCACCGCCTCCGGCGTGCGCAGCAACAGCGCGCCCTGACCGAAGTAGTTGAGCGTGAGCGCGGGCATGGCGACCGAGAACCAGGCCAGCCGGATCGGCTTCTTGCCGAAGTGGCCCATGTCGGCATAGAGCGCCTCGGCGCCGGTGACGCACAGCACGATGGCACCCAGAATGATGAAGGTGACAACCGGGTTGTCCCAGATGAAACGCAGCGCGTAAGTCGGGCTCAGTGCCCAAAGGATCACCGGGTGGTGCCAGATGTGCGAGACGCCGAGCACGGCAATGGTGATGAACCACAGCAGCGTGATGGGCCCGAAAAACTTGCCGATGCCCGCCGTTCCGCGCTTTTGCACGGCAAACAGGCAGAACAGCACCACCAGCGTCATCGGGATGATGTACTTGTGGAAGGTGGGCGAGATCACTTCCAGGCCTTCGACCGCCGACAGCACCGAAATGGCCGGGGTGATCACGCCGTCGCCGTAGAAGAGTGAGGTGCCGAAGATGCCCACCATCAACAGGCCCTGGCGCAAGCGGGGTTTGTCTTTTACAGCCTGGGAGGCCAGCGCCAGCATGGCGATGAGCCCGCCTTCGCCGTTGTTGTCGGCCCGCAGCACCAGCACCACGTACTTGATGGAGACGATGATCGTCAGCGTCCAGAAAAACAGCGACAGCACGCCGAAGATGTTTTCGGGCGTGAAGGGCACATGGCCGGAGTTGAAAACCTCCTTGACGGCATACAGCACACTGGTGCCGATGTCGCCGTAGACGACACCGACCGCTCCCAGCGTGAGCGCGGCGAGCGAAGATTTAGAGTTATGCGCTGACATCAGGGGACCCGTCTACAGACCCGAAAGAAGGGTCGGCGGGTTGGCAGAAACTTGGGGAAGCGTATTTTGCGCTTCCACGCAAGACTGCTCGGCGTTTCAGATTGAAAAAACAAGATAGGCGCGTTTTGTTGCACTGCAACAACTTTACACCCACGCCGGTTTATTCGTAGATTTCCGCGTCCGGGTCAGTGGCTTCCAGCTCGTAGCTGGCGGCCACCATGGCCAAGCGCGCGATCACGCCGTACATGTAGAACCGGTTCGGGGCGGTGGCACCGTTCCGCATGCCCACCTGCGGCAGGTGCGAATTTTCGGCGAAGGCCAGGGGCACGAAGCTCGATCCGGGAGCGTTCAGGTTTTCGTCGACGCCGCGCTCGGCGTGGATGCGGTAGAAACCGCCCACGACGTAGCGGTCCATCATGTAGACCACCGGCTCGGCCACGGCGTCGTGCATGCGCTCGTTGGTCAAGACGCCTTCCTGGATGATCACGTCGTGCACGGTCTGCCCGTCCTTGATCGCGCCCATCTTGTTCTTGCCCTTGCGGTTCAGCGAGTCGAGGTCTTTCACGTCGCGCACCGTCATGATGCCCATGCCGTAGGTGCCGTTGTCGGCCTTGACGATGACGAACGGCTTCTCGTTGATGCCGTATTCCTTGTACTTGCGGCGAACCTTGGTCAGCAGCGCGTCCACGTTGGTGGTGAGGCAGTCCATGCCGTCGCCCGAGGCGAAATCGACCTCGCCGCAGCGGTTGAACATCGGGTTGATGAGCCAGGGGTCGATGCCGAGCAGCTTGCCGAAGCGCTTCGACACTTCCTCGTAATTGCGGAAATGCGTGCTCTTTCGGCGCACCGACCAGCCGGCGTGCAACGGCGGCAAGAGGTACTGCTCGTGCAGGTCTTCCAGAATGCCGGGCGCCCCGGCCGAGAGGTCGTTGTTCAGCAGGATGGTGCAGGGGTCGAAATCCTTCAGGCCCAGCCGCCGCTTGCTGCGGATCACCGGCTCGAGCAGCACCTTTTCGCCGGTAGGCAGCTGGATCTCGGTCGGCTCCTTGATGTCGGGGTTGACCGAGCCAATGCGCACGTTCAGCCCCGCCATGTTGAAGATGCGCTGCAGTTGGGCCACGTTGCTCAGGTAGAACGTGTTGCGCGTGTGGTTCTCGGGAATCAGCAGCAGGTTCTTGGCCTCGGGGCAGATCTTCTCGATCGCCGCCATGGCCGACTGAACCGCCAGCGGCAGCATCTGCGGAGTGAGGTTGTTCCAGCCGCCGGGGAACAGGTTGGTGTCCACCGGCGCCAGCTTGAAGCCGGCGTTGCGGATATCGACCGAACTGTAGAACGGCGGCGTGTGCTCCATCCACTCGAGCCGGAACCAGCGCTCGATGGCAGGCA
>JAQGNA010000148.1 GCA_028292075.1 Rhodoferax sp.
CCGCTGGTTCCAGCCGAAGCGCTGCGCGCCTTCGCGCAGGCAGGTCACCAGTTGGCGACTTGAATACGGAATGTTCTGCTCCGGGTCCTGCGTGGGCTCATTGCGGATGCGCAGTTCGATCGGGTCGAGCTTGAGCTTTTCAGCCAGTTCGTCGACCGCCTGCTCGAGGGCCAGCATGCCCACCGCCTCGCCAGGCGCGCGGGTCGAGTCGGAAATGGGGAGGTCGAGCTTGACCAGGCGGTGCGTCGTCAACCGGTTCGGCGCGGCATAGAGCGTGCGCGTCTGGGTGCTGGCGTTTTCCATGAAGTTGTCGAAGCGCGCGGTATGTGCGAAGGTGTCATGGCCGATGGCCACCAGGCGGCCGTCGGCCGTGGCGCCCAGCCGCAGCCTCTGCACCGTGTCGCTTCGGTGCGTGGTGAAGTGGAACATCTGCTGCCGCGTCAGTGCCGTCTTCACCGGACGACTGAGCTCACGCGATGCCATGGCCGACAGCATCACGTCGCCATACACGGGAAGCTTGCCGCCAAAGCCGCCGCCGATGTAGCGGCTCACGATGCGCACCTTGTCGGGCGCGATCTGCAGGGTGTTGGCCACGGCCTGCTGCGCGCTCTCGAGCAACTGCGCGGCGCAGTGGATCACCACCCGGCCATCCTTCCAGTAGGCCAGCGTTGCGTGCGGCTCCATCTGCGCATGGATGTGGCAGGGCGTGGTGTAGGTCGCGTCGACCTTGACGGCCGCGCCTTCGAATGCGGAGGCGAAGTCGCCCACCGCGCTGTCGGTCTTCTGGGTCGGCTCGTCGGCGGGCTTCTCGGCCTTGCCGAGCGCCGGCTTCAGTTCGAATTCGCCAGCTTCCGGCGCATAGCTCACCTTCACCAGGTAGGCTGCCGCCCTGGCCTGCTCGAAGGTCTGGGCCACCACATAGGCCACGGCCTGGCCGTAGTGGTCGACCCGGTTGCTGCCCATTTGCGGCGAGGCGCGACCATAGCGGTCTTTGGCGTCGAGCGGGCCCCAGGCGGCCTGCTTCGGCGCGTTCCGGTGGGTCCAGACCAGCAGCACGCCCGGAGCGCGTTCGGCAGCAGCGGTATCGATGCTGGCCACCGTACCCTTGGCGATGCTGGCCGGCACGATGAAGCCGTAGACCGGCGTGCCACCCTCCATCACCTCGTAGGCATAGGGGGCGCGGCCGGTGACCTTCAGCAGGCCTTCGACGCGGTCGATGCCCTTGCCGATCAGCCCCTGACGGTTGTCGTCGATGGCGTTGCGCGGCGCCGGTGCATTCATTTCCATGTGGGTGTCCTGTTCTTGTGAATCGGGAGGGTGGGCCGGCTCATGCCTCGGCCAGCACCGCCGAGAGCGTGCCCCGCACCAGCGGGATCTTGAAGTCGTTGTGGCCGAAGCCTTGCGCGCCAGCCAGCAGCCGGTCGGCCGCGGCCAAGGCGGTCGGGTCGCCAAGCCGCGCGCCCACCAGGTCGGCCTCGGCCGCCTCGACGCGCCAGGGCCGGTGGGCCACGCCCCCGAGCGCAAAGCGGGCCGAACGGATGCTGCCGTTGTCGGCGTCGACGATCGCCGCCACCGACACCAGCGCAAAGGCATAGGAGGCGCGGTCACGCACCTTGCGGTAGATGTGACGGCCGGGCACGGGCGGCGGCAGCGTCACGGCGGTGATGATCTCGCCGCGCTGCAACTCGGTCTCGACGTCGGGCGTCTGGCCCGGCAGGCGATGGAAGTCGGCGATCGGAATCACGCGGCGGCCGCTCGGCGACACGGTCTCCACCTGCGCATCGAGCACACGCATCGCCACCGCCATGTCGGAGGGATGCACCGCGATGCACTGCGTGCTGGCGCCCAGAATCGCGTGCATGCGGTTGTAGCCCTGGAGCGCCGAACAACCCTCGCCCGGCGTGCGCTTGTTGCAGGGCTTGGTGATGTCGTAGAAGTAGTAGCAACGCGTGCGCTGCAGCAGGTTGCCGGCGGTGGTGGCCTTGTTGCGCAACTGGCCCGAAGCACCGCTCAGCAACGCACGGCTCAGCACGCCGTAGTTCTGTCGGACCTGCGGGTCGGCCGCGAGATCGGCGTTGCGGACGGTGGCGCCGATGCGCAGGCCGCCATCGGCCGTGGGCGTGATCTTGTCGAGTCCGAGGTGGTTGACATCGATCAGATGCCCCGGCGTCTCGACCTCCACCTTCATCAGGTCGAGCAGGTTCGTGCCACCGGCGAGAAAGCGGGCGGCGGGCCTGGCGGCGAAGGCTGTGGTGGCGGCCTCCGGCGAGGTGGCGCGTTCGTAGGTGAAGGCTTTCATGCGCGCTGGCCCGCCACGTCCTGGATCGCCGCGACGATGTTCGGGTAGGCGCTGCAGCGACACAGGTTGCCGCTCATGCGCTCCCTCACTTCCTCGTCGGTCAACGGGCCCGGTGCGGTGAGATCCTGGGTGACGTGGCTGGGCATGCCCATCTTCACTTCCTGCAACATGCCCACGCTGGAGCAGATCTGGCCCGAGGTGCAGTAGCCGCACTGGAAGCCGTCATGCGACAGGAAGGACGCCTGCATCGGGTGCAGCTTCTCGGGCGTGCCAAGACCTTCGATGGACGTAATTTCCTCGCCGTCGTGCATGACGGCCAGGCTCAGGCATGCGTTGGTGCGCCGGCCTTCGATCAGCACCGTGCAGGCACCGCACTGCCCATGGTCGCAGCCCTTCTTCGCACCCTTGAGGCCCAGGTTTTCGCGCAGTGCGTCGAGCACGGTGGTGCGCGTGTCCACCTCGATGCGGTGCCGGTGTCCGTTGACCTTGAGGGTCACCGGCACCATGGAAGGTGGCTGTTCCCCCGCGGCGGCTTCGGCGGTCTGGGCCTTGACGGCCTGCGTGCTGGCGCAGCCGGCCATGTGCACGGTGGCCAGCGCGGCGCCGGCCTGCACCATGCCGCGGCGCGAGATGGGCCAGACCTTGGCCAGCCGGCCTGCCAGGTCGACCGGCTGGCCGGCACGCGTCGCGGGCGGGCTGTCGTCGCCCTCCTGGTCAAAAGCAGGATTCTCGTTGTGCAGACGGCTGGCGCGGTCGATGAAAGGCGCGGCGCGCGGCGGCCTGCC
>JAQGNA010000180.1 GCA_028292075.1 Rhodoferax sp.
CGAGATCGACCTGGTCGGCGAACTGCTGCTGGCCCTGCAGACCGCCCTGCTCGACCTCGCCGACAAGAACGTCGAAGTCATCCTGCCGGGTTTCACCCATTTGCAGGTGGCGCAGCCGGTGAGCTTCGGGCACCACATGCTGGACTACGTGGAGATGTTCTCGCGCGACGACGAACGCATGCTTGACGTGCGCAAGAGCGTGAACCTCCTGCCGCTGGGCGCGGCGGCACTGGCCGGCACCAGCTACCCGCTGGACCGCGAACTGGTGGCCCGCACCCTCGGCATGGTCGACGAGCAGGGCCGGGCCGCGGTCTGCCAGAACTCGCTGGACGCCGTGAGCGACCGCGACTTCGCCATCGAGTTCACCGCCGCCGCCAGCCTGGCCATGGTGCACATCAGCCGCCTGAGCGAGGAGCTGGTGCTCTGGATGAGCCAGAGCTTCGGCTTCATCGACATCGCCGACCGCTTCTGCACCGGCTCATCGATCATGCCGCAGAAGAAGAACCCCGACGTGCCCGAGCTCGCCCGCGGCAAGACCGGCCGCGTGGTGGGCCACCTCATGGGCCTGATCACCCTGATGAAGGGCCAGCCCCTGGCCTACAACAAGGACAACCAGGAAGACAAGGAGCCGCTGTTCGACACGGTCGACACCTTGAAGGACACGCTGCGCATCTTCGCCGAGATGATGGGCGGCATCACCACCAAGCCCGAAGCCATGGAAGCCGCCGTGCGCCGCGGCTATGCCACCGCGACCGACCTGGCCGACTACCTGGTGAAAAAGGGCCTGCCCTTCCGCGATGCCCACGAGGTGGTGGCGCATGCGGTGAAGTCGGCGATCTCGCACCAGGTGGACCTGTCCGAGTTGCCGCTGGCGGTGCTGCAGGGCTTTCATCCCTCGATCGAGAAGGACGTGTTCGATGTGATGAGCCTGCGCGGTTCGCTGAACGCACGCAATGTGCTGGGCGGTACCGCACCGGCGCAGGTGAAGACGCAGATCGCGCGGCACCGCGCGCGGCTGGCGGGTTGATTTGTCTTGTCCCCTCTCCCACGCGTGGGAGAGGGCTGGGGCGAGGGCGCTTGCCTTCGAGTTCACCGCTGACTCGACACGCCCTGCCCTCCGTCACTCGATCTTGATCCCCCGGTCCTTCACCAGCTTGGCCCACTTCACGCTCTCACTTTCGATGAAGGCGGCGAACTCCTGGCTGCTGCCGCCGCCGAACTCGTTGCTCTGGCCGAGGATGCGGTCCTTCACCTCGGGATGCTCCATCGCCTTGGCGAACGCGGCCTGCAGCCTGGCGACGATGGCGGGCGGCGTTCCCTTCGGCGCGACATAGCCCATCCAGTTCGACACGGTGACCGCGGGATAACCGGCCTCTGTGAAGGTCGGCACGTCAGGCATCGACGACAGGCGCTTCGCAGAGGTCACGGCGATCGGCCTGATCTTGCCGGCCTGGATCGACGGCAGCGCCGCGCCGGTCTGCTCGAACATCATGTCGACCTGGCCCGCCAGCAACGCGGTTGCCGCCGGGCCACCGCCCTTGAAAGGCACGCCCACCATGTCGATGCCGGCGGCGCTTTCGAAGAGCTCGGCCGACAGGTGGTGCGCGCCGCCCGGGCCGGCGTTGGCGATGTTCAGCGCGCCAGGCTTGGCCTCGGCGGCCCCCACGATATCGGCCACCGTCTTGAACGGCTTGTCGGTCGGCACGGTCAGCACCAGAGGACTTTTCTCCAGCAGGATGATGGGCATGAGCGACTTCGGGTCGAAGTTGACCTTCGGGTAGATCCACGGGTTCACCGCCAGAGGCCCGAAGCTGCCCATGGCGATGGTGTAGCCGTCGGGCGCGGCGCGCGTCACCAGCTCGATGCCGATGTTGCCGGAGGCACCGGGCCGGTTGTCCACGATGACGGGCTGCTTCAGGATCTCGCCGAGCTGCCTGGCCACCAGACGTGTCTTGACGTCGGTGTTGCCGCCGGCCGCGAAGGGCACGATGATGGTGATCGCCTTGGTGGGATAGCTGGCGGCGGCGTCCTGCGCCGATGCGCTTCCGGTGAGTGCGGCCAGTGCGGCGATTGCGGCCGAAACCACGATCAGCGGTGCCGCCAGGTGGGATGTCTTGAACATGAAGTGTCCTCGGTTTAAAAACGGATTGGGGGTGCTATGCCTGTGAGCGGTTGGTTCATGTGCCGCAAGTCATCACTCGGCGACGATGTGTGCCGAATCGACGATCCGCGCGTACTTGGCCGTCTCTGCGGCGATGAACTCCCTGAACTGCGCCTGGGTCATCGGCGCCGGCTCGCCGCCCTGGTCCCGCAGGCGTTTGACAAGTTCCGCGTCGCCCAGCGCTTCCGTCACGGCCTTGTTGAGCCGGGCCTGCACGGCGGCCGGCGTGGCAGCCGGCGCGAACAGGCCGAACCAGTTGTCAAGGTTGTAGGAGGCCAGCGGCGCGTACTCGGCAATGGTTGGAACTTCCGGCAGGAAGCTGGCACGTCGGGCCGACGTCACCGCCAGCACCTTGACCCGGTTGCCCTTGATGAACGGGGCGGCCCCGGCCATGCTGACGAACGTCATGTCCACGTTGCCCGAGGCCACGTCGACCAGCTGGCCCGATGAGCCCTTGTAGGGCACGTGGTTCAACCGGATGCCCGCGAGCGACTGCAACAGTTCGCCGTTCAGGTGCTGGGGGTTGCCCACGCCGCTGGTGGCATAGCTGACCTTGCCCGGGTTCTTTTTCGCATACGCCACCAGCTCTTCGATGGTCTTCGCCGGGAAATTCGCCGAGGTGACCAGCACGTTCGGAACCCGCGTGACCAGCGTGATGGGCGCCAGCTCTTTCTCTGGCGCGTAGGTCATGCGGCCCTTGTAGACCAGCGGGTTGATGGCCGTTTCGCCCGCGCTGCCGAGCAGCAGGGTGTAGCCGTCGCCCCTGGCCTTGGCCACCGCGTTGGCGCCCAGCATGCCGCTCGCACCGGGCTTGTTGTCGATGACGACGGGCTGCCCCAGCGAAGTGCGCAGCTTGTCGGCCAGCAGCCGGGCAATGGCGTCGACGCCGCCGCCCGCGGTGAACGGCACCACGATCGTCACGGTCCGGGCCGGGTAGTCCTGGGCGAGAGCAGGAAGAGCGGCCGCGCCCAGCCCAAGCGCCGAGAGCAGCAGCGTTCGACGGAACATCGACATAGGAACTCCAAAAGAAAAAGGGTGAAAGGCAGCGGCGTCGTGCCTCAGGGTTTGCGCTAGATTGCATTTTATAGACGGTAAATGCAAAATACAGCCTATGGAAAACACCAATGAGGTCTTTGCCCGCGCCATGACGCTGGGCGAAACGGAAATCCGCGCGACTGATTTGCCTGGTGCGTTCGGCCCACGGCTGCTGGCGCTGCCGTTCGTCCTTCGCCATCTGCTCGAGAACGTGGTGCGCAACACCCGCGGCGCCGAGCGCTCGGCAGCGGTCGATGCCCTGTTCGCCTGGCTCGGCACCGGCACCAGCGAGGCGGAGATCGCCTTCCAGCCTGGCCGCGTGCTGATGCACGACACCACCAGCACGCCGGCTTTGGTCGACATCGCCGCCATGCGCGATGCCCTGGCCGAAGCGGGCGTCGATCCGATGGTCCTGAACCCTGGCCTGCCGGTCGATGTCTCGGTCGACCACTCGCTGGCGGTCGAGGCTTTTGCGCAGAAGGACGCGCCCACCGTCAATCTGCAGATCGAGATCCGGCGCAACGCCGAGCGCTACCGTTTCCTGCGCTGGGCGTCCAAGGCGGTGGACCGGGTCCGGGTGCACCCGCCGGGCACCGGCATCATGCACACCATCAACCTGGAGCAGCTGGCCACGGTGGTGACGACCGAGCAGCGCGACGGCGTGACCTGGGCCGTGCCCGACCAGATGATCGGCACGGACAGCCACACACCCATGGTGAACGGTATCGGCGTGTTGGGCTGGGGCGTCGGTGGACTGGAGGCCCAGACCGTCATGTTCGGCATGCCGACGATGCTGCGCATCCCCGACGTGATCGGCGTGCGGCTCACCGGCGCGCTGCAACCGGGCGCGCTCGCCACCGACCTGGCCCTGACCGTGACCCAGCGGCTGCGCGCCATCGGCGTATCGGGTGAGTTCGTCGAATACTTCGGGCCGGGCGTGTCGTCGCTCACCGCTGGCGAGCGCGCGGTGGTGAGCAACATGGCGCCCGAGTACGGCGCGACGACCGGCTTCTTTCCGGTGGACCGGCACACGTTGGATTACCTGCGCAGCACCGGCCGCACCGAGGCGCATATCGCTTTCGTCGAGGCCTACTGCAAGGCGACCGGCTTCTGGTTCGATGCGCAGGCGGAGCCCCGCTACACCCGCGTCGTCGACATCGACCTGGCGGCCATCGGCATGCACATCGCCGGGCCGCGGCGCCCGCAAGACCTGCTGGACTTCGGCGACAGCACCAGGGCGCTGGAGGCCGTGGGTTTCCGCGCCGAGCAAGGTGGCCCGTTACCCAAGCACGCGGTGGCCCTGGCCGCGATCACCAGTTGCACCAATACGAGCGACCCCGCCCTGCTGGTTGCCGCGGGGCTGGTGGCCCGCAAGGCGCGCGCACTGGGCCTGAAGGTGCCCCACTGGGTCAAGACCTCCCTCGGGCCAGGCTCGCCGGCGGCGGCCTCGTACCTGGCGCGCGCCGGGCTGATCGAAGACCTGGACGCCATCGGCTTCGGCATCGTGGGCTTCGGCTGCACCACCTGCATCGGCAATTCCGGTCCGTTGACCGCGCCCATCCGCGAGGCCCAGAAAGCGGGTCAAAGCAAGGCCGTGGCCATCCTTTCGGGCAACCGCAATTTTCCGGGCCGTGTCCACCCGGACATCGAACTCAGCTTCATCATGTCGCCGCCACTGGTCATCGCCTTCGGACTCGCTGGCGATGCGGCGCGCAACCTGCGCGAAGAGCCGCTGCAGGTCACCGAGGACGGGCGCCAGGTGTACCTCAAGGATCTATGGCCGACGCGGGAAGAGATCGCCGCGCACCTGGCCCTGGGCGCCGACCCTGGCGA
>JAQGNA010000190.1 GCA_028292075.1 Rhodoferax sp.
TGCTGGTGGGTGCGCTCGGAGGCTTCATGCAGGTGGCGGTGTTCACCTGGGTGCAGAAGCGAGTGCCGCCCGCGATGATCGGCCGGGCCATGAGCCTGTTCATGTTCATCTTCATGGGGCTGGTGCCAGTGGCATCGGCGGGCACGGGGTGGTTGCTGCGGGTGGTGCCGTTGCCGCAGTTGTTTGCGGGATCGGGATTGCTGCTGGTGACCGCGGCGCTGCTCGCTTGGGTGGGGACGCCCATCCGGGCTGTCAACGATGCGGTGGTTGAAGCGACGTGAGAGTGCCGCGATACGGCAGGTCCGGTTCTGGCTGCGGATTCAGCCGGTCGATGCAACACACTAGCCGCGCTGCTCGGGTGCGAGCAACTGTGGCCGAACCTCTACGAGGCCCGATTCGTTGACCTGAGTGCCAACCGGCTTCGCTTCGTTGATGCGGAGCACGTCGGCGGGGCTTGGCACGTTCAAGAGGGCAACTGCGGGGGTGGAGCTTCAATGGACGGGCCACATCAGCCTGACCTGCACCTGCCTGACCAGGCAACTGAGCCTGAGACATGGACGGTCGACATTGAACTCGGGCGGAAGGCGCAATGTCTTTTGGTTTGTTTCGGAGTCTGCCTCACGTTCGCGGTCGGGCTTCAGCGCACGCGTTTGAGCTGCGTCACCGTCCCCTTGCCCCCGACCATCTCGGCCTGGAACTTGACCTTTTGGCCCACCTTGATGCCGGCCAGCATCTTCGGGTCGCTAACGGGAAAGCCCATCGTCATGGCCGGCATGCCCAGGTTGGTCAGCTCACCGTGCTTCAGGGTGATGAAGTTTTTGGCAGCGTCAATTTTCCGGACCTCTCCGTCCACCAGCGGCAGCGTTGACCTAGCGCTGGCCGAAGGCGCGGGCGTGGTCGGCATCGGCCTGGCCATCCCTTGTGCTTTGGCGCCTGTGGCGGCGAACACGAGGACGGCGGCGAACAGGCACTCAGCTTTCATGGAGAACTCCTTGGGGCGGGTTGGTTCGTGAACTGGAATGGACACGGCGCCGGTGCAACAGGTACCACGCGGCAGGGATCACAAGCATGCTGAGGAGGGGAGCGGTGAGCATCCCGCCAACCATGGGCGCCGCGATGCGGGTCATCACCTCTGAGCCGGTCCCGCTTCCAAGCAGGATGGGCAGCAGGCCTCCCATCACGACTGCCACGGTCATGGCCTTGGGCCGCACGCGCAACACGGCACCTTCGCGGATCGCCGCCAGCAGCGTGTCGTTGGTGTCGGGCTCACCCGCGGCGAGACGCCGCGCGTACGCGTTGTTGAGGTAGACCTGCATCACCACGCCGAACTCCGCGGCCACCCCGGCCAACGCGATAAATCCGACTGCGGTAGCCACCGAGATGTTGTGCCCCAGTGCCCAGACCAACCAGAAGCCGCCGACCAACGAGAACGGAACCGCCGCCATCACGAGGGCAGCATCGCGAAACGACCTGAAGAGCACGTAGAGCAGTACGAAGATCACGGCGAGCGTGGCCGGCACGACGAGCTTGAGCCGCTGCGTCGCGCGCTCAAGGTACTCGAACTGTCCGGACCACGAGATGGCATAAGCAGGCGGTAACTTGACCTCGCGCGCGACGGCGAGCTGCATGTCGCGGACCACGGAGCGCAGGTCGCGGCCGCGCACGTCCACGTACACCCAGCCCGAGAGCCGTGCGTTTTCACTGCGCAGCATGGGAGGTCCTTCCTGGATGCTGATGCGCGCCACGTCCTGCAGCAGCAGCTGCGCACCCTTCTCCGTCACGAACGGCAGCTCCCGCAGGCGCTGCAGCGAGTCGCGGATTTCTCGCGGATAGCGCACATTGATCGGAAAGCGCTCGCGGCCCTGGACGACCTCGCCGACGTTGTCGCCGCCGATGGCGGTGGACACGATCGCCTGCACGTCGGCCACCGCCAACCCATACCGCGCCGCCGCCGCGCGGTCGACGTCGACGTCGATGTAGCGCCCGCCGGTCAAGCGCTCCGCCAGTGCGGACGAAACGCCTGGCACTTTCTTGACAGCAGCTTCGATCCGACCCGTGAGCTGGTCGATGGTGGCAAGGTCCGCGCCGGCCACCTTCACGCCGACCGGGCTCTTGATGCCGGTCGCCAGCATGTCGATGCGGTTGCGGATCGGCGGCACCCACACATTGGACAGCCCCGGCACCTTGACCACGCGATCGAGCTCCTCCACCAGCTGGTCCGGCGTCAGGCCGGCGCGCCACTGGCTGCGCGGCTTGAACTGGATGGTGGTCTCGAACATCTCCAGCGGCGCCGGATCCGTCGCCGTGTCCGCGCGGCCCGCCTTGCCGAACACCCGCTCGACCTCGGGCACGGTCTTGATCAGGCGATCAGTCTGCTGCAGCAGCTCGGACGCCTTGGACGCGGATAGGCCGGGTAGCGCCGACGGCATGTACAGCAGGTCGCCTTCGTCCAGCGGCGGCAGGAACTCGCCGCCCAGCCGCAGCACCGGGATCGCAGTCAACACCAGCACCACGGCGGCCACTGCGAGGGTCGCCTTCGGGAACCGCAGCACCGCTTCCAGTGCGGGCCGATAGATCAGGGTGAGGAAGCGGTTGATCGGGTTCGCGGCCTCGTGCGGAATGCGGCCGCGCACGAGGTAGCCCATGAGGACGGGCACGAGCGTCACCGACAGCATCGCAGCCGCCGCCATGGCGTAGGTCTTGGTGAATGCCAGCGGCGCAAACAAGCGGCCTTCCTGCGCTTCCAGCGTGAACACCGGGACGAACGACAGGGTGATGACCAGCAGCGAGAAGAACAGGGCGGGGCCGACCTCGATGGAGGCATCGGTCACCAGCTGCCAGCGCTCAGGGAGCGTCGGCGCCCGCGCGTGCTGGTGTTCGAAGGCCTCGAGGTGCCTGTGCGCGTTTTCGATCAGCACGATGGAGGCGTCCACCATCGCACCCAACGCAATGGCGATGCCGCCCAGCGACAGGATGTTGGCGCTGACGCCCTGCCAGTGCATCACGATGAAGGCGGCGAGCACGCCAACGGGCAACGTGACGACCACCACAAAAGCCGAACGCAGGTGCAACAGGAAAATCGCGCAGACCAGCGCGACCACGATGAACTCCTCGACCAGCTTTCGGCTCAGGTTGTCTACGGCGCGATCGATGAGCAGCGAGCGGTCGTAGGTGGTGACCACTTCCACCCCAGGCGGCAGGCTGCCTTTGAGGCCGGCGAGCCTGGCCTTCACCGCCGCGATGGTCGTGCGGGCGTTCTTCCCGGAGCGCATCACGACGACACCACCTGTCACTTCGCCCTGCCCGTCCAGTTCGGCGATGCCGCGCCGCATCTCGGGGCCGAGCTGGATCGTCGCGACATCACGCAACAGCACCGGGGTCGCGCCTGTCAATGCCAACGGGATGCCGCGAAAGTCTTCCAGGCTTTGCAAGAAGCCGCGCGAGCGCACCATGTACTCCGCCTCTGCCAGCTCGACCACCGAGCCGCCGGCGGCCTGGTTCGCCTTCTGCAGGGCCTGCACCACGGTCGCCTGGGTCACACCGAGCGAGCGCATGCGGTCCGGATCCAGCACCACCTGGTACTGCCGCACCATGCCGCCAATGCTGGCGACTTCGGCGACGTCGGGCACCGTCTTCAGCTCGAACTTGAGGAACCAGTCGTTCAGGGCGCGCAGCTGCGAAATGTCGTTGCGGCCGGTGCGGTCGACCAGTGCGTACTCGTACACCCAACCCACGCCGGTCGCGTCGGGTCCCAGCGAAGCGTTGGCTCCGGGCGGTAGCCGGGCTTGCACCTGGTTCAGGTATTCCACGACGCGCGAGCGGGCCCAGTACGGGTCCGTCTTGTCGTCGAACAGGATGTAGACGAAGGAATCCCCGAAGAACGAGTAGCCGCGCACCGTTTTCGCGCCTGGCACGCTGAGCATCGTGGTGGTCAGCGGATAGGTGACCAGGTCTTCCACCACCTGCGGCGCCTTGCCCGGATAGGGAGTGCGCACGATGACCTGCGTGTCGGAGAGGTCGGGCAAGGCGTCGAGTGCCATGCCTTGGGCCGACCAGATGCCCACGATCGCCACGAAGGCCGTGGCGATCAGCACCAGGAACCGGTTGCCTATGGACCAGCGGATCAGGGCCGCAATCATTTGCCCGCCGTGACTGGTTGCACCCTGACGAGCTCATAGCCCATGGACCCGCCCTGCCTGAACTCGAACCGCACCGTGTCACCCGGCTTCACCTGTGCAAAGGCCTTGGGATCGGGCCGGCCGAAGCCCATGGTCATCGCGGGCCATTTCAGCTCCGGCACCGGCCCGTGCGAGATGGTGATCGCGTCCGCCTCCACGCTCTCGACCTTGCCCTGCGCACTGAAGACGCCCTTCGCAGCGGGCGCTTGCGCAGCGGCCGACGCAGCGGGCTTGGGCGCAACCGCCTGCGCGCCAGCCGCCATACCCCCCAGCACCGAGCGCAGGCGGGCCTCCGAGTCGATCAGGAACTGTCCGCTGGCGACGACCTGCTCTCCTTCCTTCAGTCCCTGCGCGATCTCCAGCTGGTCACCCAGCTCGGCGCCCAGCGTCACTTCACGCGGCTCGAAGCTGGCGTCGTCCCTGCGCACGATGGCCACCGCGCGGGTGCCGGTGCGGATCACTGCTTCCGCCGGCACCAACAGTCGTGAGCTCACCGGCCCCGCCACCTGCAGGCGCAGCAGCATGCCCGGCATGAGCCGGCCGCCCTTGTTCGCAACCTCGAAGCGCGCCTGCAGCGTCCGGGTGTTGGCGCTGACCTGCGGCAGGATTTCCTTCAGCTCGCCCTCGAAAGTCTGTGACGGGTCGGCCTGCAATGCGGCCTTCACCTTTTGGCCGCGAGCCAGGTGCGCGACCTGCGCCTCCGGCACCTCCGCCACGGCCCACACCTTCCCGAGCCCGGCGATGCGAAACAACGTCGTGCCGGGCGCGACGGCCACGCCTTCGCGCACGCCCAGCTCGGCGACCACGCCACTCACCGGCGCCGACAAAGTGAAGCGCGCCTGCGCGGTGCCGGCCTGCTCGCTGCGGCGCAGCAGGACGTCGGGGACCGACATGGCCCGCAGACGTTCGCGGGCGGCCGCCACCAGCTCGGGCGACGCGCCGGTGCGCTTCAGCGCCAGGTACTCGTTCTGCGGACCGAGCCAGTCCGGCGCGTAGATGGTGACCAGCGGCTGCCCCTGCCGCACGTATTCCATGGTGGTCCGCACCTGCAGGCGCTCCACATAACCCGCCACCCGCGTCTGCACTGCTTCGGTGAGACGCTCGTCGAACTGCACGTTGCCGACCGCTTCGAACGAGTTCGCCACCTGCGAACGCGTGACGGTCGCAGTCCGGATGCCGAGGTTCTGCTGCACTCCGGGGGTCACCTTCACCCCCGTGCTGCTGCCCTCATCCGCGTAGACGGGCACCAGTTGCATGTCCATGAACGGCGATTTGCCTGGCTTGTCAAAGCGCGGGCCGGGCACCATGGGGTCGTGCCAGTAGAGAACCTTGCGCTCGCCTGGTGGAGCCGCAGCAGCGCCTGCCTGACCGGGCGCGTGCGCTGTCGTCCGCCCGAGATAGAAGGCGCCGAGCGCGAGCAGCAGCGCCGCGACGCCGCCCGCGGCCATGATCCGGGTACGTGTCATTCGAGTGCCTCCGCGAGCACGGGCTTGAAGGCCAGTTGTGCCCGCATCCTGGCCAGTTCGCGCTGCAGGTCGAGCAGCTTGCGGCGGGCCTCGAGTTCGGCGTGCCGCGCCTCGAACACCGAGGAAAGAGTCGCCTGGTTCGACCCGTATGCGGCCGTCGCGGCGGCCGTGCGTTGCAAGGCGGGGGCCAGCACCGTCGCCTGGTAGCGCTCCACGCGATGGGCGTGGTGCTGCTCGTCGCTGGCGAGCTGCCGGTACTCCGCCTGCGCGGCGCGCGTGGCCTCGGCGAGCTCGCCTTCGACCTTGCCGACCAGGGCCAGCCGCGCAGCCGTTTCCCTGTCCTGCCTGGCGCCGGGGGCCACGGCCAGCGGGATGTTCACGCCGACCGTGACCAGGTCGGAAAAACCGGTGCGCTGGCCATAGCCGACCTGCCACGTCCAGTTAGGTTGCCGGTTAGCGGCGACCACCTCTGCTTCCTGCCGCGCCACTTCGCTCTCACGCTGCCTGGCGATCACCGCCGGGTAGGCGGAGATGAACGCCTGCTCGGAGGGGACCATGGGAAGGGCAGGCGCGCTCAGTTCCTCCGCGCCGCCACCAATCCACCGCGCCAGTGCGATGTTCAGTGAGGCGAGCTGCTGGCGCAGGTCGGCGGCTTCGTCCTCCGCGATGCCTTGCGCGGCAGACAGCCCGAGGACTTCCGGCGCAGAGCCGCCGCCGCTCGAAAGGCGAACCCTGGCCGTCTCCAGCGCTTCGCGCGCATGCCGCTCGTTCGCGTCGCTCAACTTCAGGGCCTGCGCGACGTAGTACGTGTCCACGTAAGCCAGCGCTGTCTGCAGGCGGGCATCGGCGGCGGCCGTGGCGACCCCCGTGCTTTGCCGCGCGACCACGGCCGACGCCGCAGCGCTGCGCAGCGACCGCTTTCGCGCCGACACCCACTCCTGCGAGATACCGATGCGCTTCATCGTCATGTTTTCACGCGCGACACTGAAGCGGTCCGGCCCCGTGACCGGCAGGTTCTCCAGGCTGACACCGAGCACGGGGTCTGGCAGCTGCCCCGCCGCGCTGGCGGTGGCCCCGGCACTCGCCATAGCCGCACGCGCGGCACGCACGGCCTCGGAGCGCTGCGTGGCGAGGCTCAGCGCTTCGCCGAGGGTGAGCGGCGCCGCTGCGCCAATGAGGGGGAGCACTGCAGCAACCAACGCGGCTGCACGGTAGAGGAACGGAAACATGGAAGCTCCATCACGAACAAGAAGTGCCGCGGTGCAGGCAGGCCTGCGCGGCGCCGTTCAGTCGATGGAGCGGGTCAGACCCTGAGGCGCAGGGTCGAGAGGAAGAGCGGGTCCGGCGGTGGCCGAGACGGATGGTCGGTCGCGTGCCGGACCGATGCGTCGGCGGTGGCTGCGTCGAGCGCGACGGCGACGAACAGCACTTGCACCACGGGTGGCAGGCTGAGTGCCGGAAGCTGCACGGAGTCGAAGGACTGCGGGGCGTTGAGGCAATGCTGGTGGCACAGAACCGGCTGGCTCTTGTCCATCTCCATGTCCATCGACTCGCAAGGCACTCCAGGCGCCATCTCCATGGCCGTCGTGGAGGCCACGGCGATGCGGTCGGCTGGGCAGGCGTAGTTCGCCAGCGCCAACTGGGAGAACAGCAGCGCGAACACCACAATGAGCGTGGTGGTCAGGCGGTGGGCTCGGCGTCGGACCATGAGCAGCGGAGTGTAGCGTGCGAAAAGGAGAGGCGAGCCTAGGGCGCGTGGCAAGCGCAAGCGTGCTGTCCGGTGGCTGTCATGAACGATTCGAGGATCGCGCACGGATGGGAAGTGTCGCCATCGCAGGTCCTGCGCAGGGCTGTCAGCTGCTTCTCCAGCGCCTTCAGGGCCTGGATGCGGCTCTTGACGAGACCGATGTGTCCGTCGAGCAGGTCATTGACCTGAGCGCAGGACTGGTCCGGCGCCGCGGCGAATGCGAGCAGTTGCCGCACCTCCGCCAGGGGGATGTCCAGCGAGCGGCAATGGCGGATGAAATTCAGCCGGCTGAGGTGCCGATCGTCGTAATTTCGGTACCCGGACGCATTGCGCCCCGGCTCCTCCAGCAGTCCTTCGCGTTCGTAGAAACGCACGGTCTGGACGTCGCATCCAGTCTTGCTCGCCAGCTCACCGATCTTCATGATTCCCCCACTGCTTGACCCTGTACCTGCTACAGGGTTTCCAATGGTGGCACAAAGAGGAATCCGTCGCCCATGTCTGCTCATTGCTGCTCCGCCCCCGTTGCCCCTTCGGTCGACCCCCGCTACCGCAAGGCGTTGTGGATCGCGCTGGTCCTGAACGCCTTGATGTTCGCCGTGGAGCTGGGTGCGTCCTGGAGCTCAGGTTCCGTGTCGCTGCTGGCGGACTCCATCGACTTCTTCGGCGACTCGGCCAATTACGCGCTGAGCCTGGCGGTGCTGGCCATGGCGGCCCCCGTTCGCTCCAGGGCGGCACTGTTCAAGGCTGCGTGCATGGGAGCTTTCGGCGTGTTCGTCCTCGGAAAGGCGGTATGGAATCTCCAGGCTGGTGTCGTGCCGGAGCCGGCCACGATGGGAGTGGTCGGTTTCGCTGCGTTGATCGTGAACGCAGGCGTGGCCGTGATGCTTTACCGCTTCCGCACCGGCGACGCCAACATGCGTTCGGTCTGGATCTGCTCCCGCAATGACGCCATCGGCAATCTCGCCGTGATGCTGGCAGCACTCGGCGTGCTGGGAACAGGCAGTGCCTGGCCCGACCTGGCCGTTGCGGCGATCATGGGCGGCCTTGCGCTCACGGGTTCGTGGACCGTGCTTCGACATGCGAGGGCTGAGCTACGCGGGGCGCCGGCACACTGATCCGGTCACTGCGCGACAACTAGCGACTGTCGCCTTGGGCACCGTCGTCGGACGCGCTGCCCGACTCATCGTCCGGTTCGGCTTGCATGCCCTGCTGGGCCTCGCCCGAGGTGCCCTGGACCTGATGGCCGCTGCGCTCGCTATTGTTGTCCTGGCTGGAATGGTTGCCGCGCTCGCGCGCCTGCTCCGACCGGCTGCCGGATGGATGTCCCTTGTTCTCCGCCATCTGT
>JAQGNA010000200.1 GCA_028292075.1 Rhodoferax sp.
CTCATGAAGCCTTCCAGAATCCACACCGCCAGCGGCACGCTGAACAACAGGTGCGCCAGTGCCACGGCCAGGTGCGTGTCCATCAGGCCGACGGTGGTGTAGAGCTGGAAGAAAGGCAGCAGGAACACAGCCGGCGGCGTCATGCGATTGGTCAGCAGCCAGAAAAACACATGCTTGTCGCCGAGGAAGCTGTAGCGCGAGAACGCATAGGCCGCGGGCAGCGCCACGGTGAGCGTGATCGCCATGTTGATGCCGACATAGATCAGGCTGTTGATGTAGCCGCCGTACCACGAGGGGTCGGTCAGGATGGTGCGGTAGTTGGCCCAGGTGAAGTGCTGCGGCACGAGCGAGAAGCTCGCCACGATTTCCCCATTCGTCTTGAACGACATGTTGATCATCCAGTAGATGGGCAGCAAGGCGAACAACAGATAGGCGATGAGAAAGACCGTGCGCTTCTGGAAGCGTGGCCTCGAGAGCTTATTCATGGCCCCCCTCCTTCTCTTGGGTGCCCACCCGCTGCATCCAGCTGTAGAGGATGAAGCACAGCAGCAGGATGATGAGGAAATAGATCAGCGAGAACGCCGCGGCCGGCCCCAGGTCGAACTGCCCGACCGCCTTCTGCGTGAGGTACTGCGAGAGGAAGGTGGTGGCGTTGCCGGGCCCGCCGCCGGTCAGCACGAAGGGCTCGGTGTAGATCATGAAGCTGTCCATGAAGCGCAGCAGCACCGCGATCATCAGCACGCCTCGCATCTTGGGCAGCTGGATGAAGCGGAACACCGCAAGCTTGCTGGCGCCGTCGATGCGGGCGGCCTGGTAATAGGCGTCGGGAATGGAGCGCAGGCCGGCGTAACCGAGCAGCGCCACCAGCGGCGTCCAGTGCCACACGTCCATCAGCAGCACGGTGAGCCAGGCATGCGTCGCATTGCCGGTGTAGCTGTAGTCGATGCCCATGCCCTGCAATGCGGCACCCATCAGGCCGATGTCGGACCGGCCGAAGATCTGCCAGATGGTGCCCACCACATTCCATGGAATCAGCAACGACAGCGACACGATGACCAGTACCGCCGACGCCTTCCAGCCGGTGGCCGGCATCGACAGCGCCAGCAGAATGCCCAGCGGCAGCTCCACCGCCAGCACCGCGAGAGAGAAGGTGAGCTGGCGCAGCAAGGCGGCGTGCAGTTCCTCGTCGCGCATGACGGCAACGAACCATTCGGTGCCGACGAACACGCGCCGCTCGGGCGAGATGATGTCCTGCACCGAGTAGTTGACCACCGTCATCAGCGGCACGATGGCCGAAAAGGCCACGCAGACCAGCACCGGCAAAATCAGGAACCAGGCCTTCTGGTTGACCGGCTTGGTGGTGGTGCTCATGGCCGGGTCTCCTGCCGGCAGCGGTGTGCCGGGCTCTTTCGCGCAGCGCTCATGCCACGATCTCCTCGTTTTGATAGAAACAGGTGTGAGGGCCCAGCACCTGCAGCCAGGCGGTGTCTCCCACGGCCGGCACGACCGTGTCGTTGCCCAGCCTGGCCTTCAGGGTGTGTCCCGCCACGGCGGCGGTGAGCATCACGTGGGTGCCCACGTCCTGCAGCTTGGTCACGGTGCAGGGCAGCGCGCCGGCGGCCTGTGCCGTGGCCAGCCGCACGTACTCGGGGCGCACGCCGAGCTTCAGCGCGCCGGCGGGCAGTGGGCGCGACACGGGCAGGCGCACACCGGCCACGGTGAGCCCGCCATCCGCCGGTCCGGCCGATTCGGCGGGCAGGAAGTTCATGCCCGGCGAGCCGATGAAGTTGCCCACGAAGGTGTGGCTGGGCCGCTCGAACAGCGCGTCGGCCGAGCCCACCTGCACCGCGCGGCCACGCGTCATCACCACCACCTGTTCGGCGAAGGTGAGCGCCTCGACCTGGTCGTGCGTGACGTAGATCAGCGTGAGCTTGAGCTCGCGGTGAATCTGCTTGAGCTTGCGCCGCAGCTGCCACTTGAGGTGCGGGTCGATCACGGTGAGTGGCTCGTCGAACAGCACGGCCGACACGTCGGGCCGCACCAGGCCGCGCCCGAGCGAGATCTTCTGCTTGGCGTCTGCGGCAAGGCCGGCGGCGCGCTGGTTGAGCTGGCCGCTCATCTCGAGCATTTCGGCAATCTCGCCCACGCGCTTGTCGATCTGCGCCTGCGGCACCTTGCGGTTGCGCAGTGGGAAGGCCAGGTTCTCGGCCACCGTCATGGTGTCGTAGATCACCGGGAACTGGAACACCTGCGCGATGTTGCGCTCCTGCGGCGTGGCATGCGTCATGTCGCGGCCGTCGAACATCACCGTGCCGTGCGAAGGCGCCAGCAGGCCCGACATGATGTTGAGCATGGTGGTCTTGCCGCAGCCCGAGGGGCCCAGCAGCGCATAGGCGCCGCCGTCGTCGAATTCCATCTTCAGCGGCAGCAGCGCGTAGTCGCTGTCCTGCTTGGGATTGGGGCGGTAGGCGTGGGCCAGGTCGAGTGTGATGCGGGCCATCAGACGCCTCCCAGCTCTGTGGGCAGCGCACGGTGATGCGGGGCCAGCATCAGGGCGCCGGCGGCGTCGAACACATACACCTGCGCGGGGTCGAGGTGCAGCGTGAGCGACGAGCCCAGCTCGAAGTAATGCACGCCGGTGAGCTGCGCCACCACTTCGCCGATGGGGGTGGCCACGTGGACGAAGGTGTCGGAGCCGGAGATTTCGGCCAGTTCGACATGGCCGTCCAGGGCCACATCGCCGGGCCGCTGTTCCAGGTGCAGCGCGCTGGCGCGCAGGCCGGCGGTCACCTCCGTGGTGGCACCTTGCGGCAGGGCCAGCGCCAGCAGCGGGCCGGCATTCAGCTGGACGCCGCCCGAAACGACGCGGCCGGCGGCCAGGTTCATCGGCGGGTCGCTGAAGGCGCGGGCCACGCGCAGCGACTGCGGGCGGTGGAAGACTTCGGCCGTGGGGCCGTACTGCAGCAATTCGCCGGCGTCGAGCACCGCGGTGTAGCCACCGAGCAGCAGCGCCTCGCCCGGCTCGGTGGTGGCATAGATCACCGTGGAATCGCCCGCGGCAAACAGCGCGCCGAGCTCGTCGCGCAGTTCCTCGCGCAGCTTGTAGTCGAGGTTGACCAGCGGTTCGTCCAGCAGCATCAGCGGCGCGGCCTTGGCCAACGCGCGGGCCAGCGCCACGCGCTGTTGCTGGCCGCCGGAGAGTTCGGCCGGATAGCGGTCGAGGAACATCTCGATGTGCAGCTTGCCGGCGAGTTCGGCCACGCGCGCGTCCACGTTCTTCTCGCCGCGCAGCTTGAGCGGCGAAGCGATATTGTCGCGCACCTTCATCGAGGGGTAGTTGATGAATTGCTGGTAGACCATGGCGACGTTGCGCTCGCGCACCGGCTGGCCGACCACGTCGGCACCGTCGACGCGCACGCGGCCCTGCGTGGGCACGTCCAGCCCGGCCATGATGCGCATCAGACTGGTCTTGCCCGCCTGCGTGGCGCCCAGCAACACGGTGACGGCACCCGACTGCGGCGCCAGGTCCATCTCGTAGAGCCACTGCTGCGGCCCTACCTTCTTGCTGATTCCTTCCAGCGACAACTGCATCGACGCGCCCCCTCGGTTGCTTCACTTGTTTTCGATTTTGTGAATTATTGTTCGTTTGAACGGCGTTTTTCCTAGTATCAACCCTTAGAAATTTTCTTTTCTTTTCGTTTTACAGTTGGCGTACTTCATTTCACTGTGGCGCTAGCGCCTCTGGAAAGCCCCGCCTTGAACCCCAATCCCCGTCAACTCCTGCTGCTGCAAGCGGTCAAGGCCGAGGGCTCGGTCATGCTCGACGACCTGGCCGCCAGCCTGGGCGTGACCTTGCAGACCATGCGCCGCGACGTCCAGCGCCTGGCCGACGAGGGCCTGCTTACCCGGTTCCACGGCGGCGTGCGGGTGCCAAGCTCCACCACGGAGAACATCGCCCACACCCAGCGGGAGAATCTGCATGCCGACGGCAAGGCCCGCATTGCGCGCGCCGTGGCCGCCGAGGTGCCCAACGGGTGTTCGCTGATCCTGAACATCGGCACCACCACCGAGGCCATCGCCAAGGCGCTGATGCACCACACCGGCCTGCGCGTCATCACCAACAACCTGAACGTGGCCATCATCCTCAGCGCCAACCCGCGCTGCGAAGTGATCGTGGCCGGTGGCGTGCTGCGCGGCCGCGACCGCGGCGTGGTGGGCGAGGCGGCCATCGACTTCATCCACCAGTTCAAGGTCGACATCGCGATCATCGGCATCTCGGGCATCGAGGCCGACGGCTCTCTGCGCGACTACGACTTCCGCGAGGTGAAGGTGTCGCAGGCCATCATTTCCCACGCCCGCGAAGTGTGGCTCGCGGCCGACCACAGCAAGTTCAACCGCCCCGCCATGGTGGAGGTCGCCCGGCTGGCGAAGATCGACCGGCTGTTCACCGACGCCCCGATTCCCGAGCCGTTCCCGGCGCTGCTCGCCGACGCGCAGGTGCGCTGCCACATTGCTGCTGACCCGAATATCGCGGCTTGATCAGTGTCCATGACCGCTGATCACTTTGAAATCAGCCAGCTCGGGCCTGCGTAAGATGAGCAATATGCTGATTTCAAAACTCAAACTGCAGAACTGGCGCAACTTCAAAAAAATCGAGGTGGCTCTGCGAGAGCGTGTGTTTGTCATCGGGCCCAACGCCGCGGGAAAATCCAATCTTCTGGATGTATTCAGGTTCCTGCGCGATGTCGCGCAATCGAAGGGCGGTGGATTGCAAAGGGCCGTCGCCAGTCGTGGCGGCATGACAAAGTTGCGCTGCCTGCTGGCGCGACGCGATCCAGAGGTGTT
>JAQGNA010000213.1 GCA_028292075.1 Rhodoferax sp.
GGCCTGCAGGGGCAGCGCCAGCGAGATCGCCAGGCTGGACAGGCTCAGCGCACCCAGCAGCAGGCGGCGAGACGGATCGGAAGTGAAGCGGGACATGTGGAACTCCAGTTCGAGTTGAAAAAACGAAAACCAAAAACGCGCGCACGTGGGAGGGCAAAAGCTTGGCCGCCAGCACCCTCACCCCAACGCTCTCCCGCGTGGCGGGAGAGGGGGCAAGCCCAAGACCCCGCAACAGGCGCGCTGCCTCAACCCAGACAACCGCGCCACACGCTTCGGTCGGCCGCTGGTGACGCCCCCTGCAAGCCTGTCCTGAGCTTGTCGAAGGAGGGGTGCGCGGCTACACGCATTGCGCCAACCTTGGGGGGTGCCAGGTCACTGCGTGCCGAAAATGCGGTCGCCCGCGTCGCCCAGGCCGGGGAGGATGTAGCCGTGGTCGTTCAACTGCCGATCGATGGCGGCGGTGTAGATCGGCACGTCGGGATGCACCTTGTGCAGCGCGGCAATGCCTTCGGGGCAGGTCAGCAGGCAGACGAACTTGATCGACTTCGGGCTCAGTTCCTTCAGCCGTTCGACGGCCGCGATCGCGGAATTGCCGGTGGCCAGCATCGGGTCGACGATGACGACGTCGCGCTCGTGCATGTCCTTGGGCATCTTGAAGTAGTACTCGACGGCCGTCAGCGTCTTGGGGTCGCGGTACAGGCCCACATGGCCCACGCGCGCGCCCGGCACCACGCTGAGCATGCCTTCGAGAATGCCGTTGCCCGCGCGCAGGATCGACACGAACACCAGTTTCTTGCCGTCGATGATCTTCGCCGTCATGGTCTCGAGCGGCGTTTCGACTTCGACCTCCTGCATCGCCATGTCGCGCGTGACCTCGTAGGCCATGAGTGAACTCAGTTCGTTCAGCAGCCGACGGAAGGTGTTGGTGCTGGCGTCCTTGCGGCGCATCAGCGTGAGCTTGTGCTGGACCAGCGGATGGTCGATGAGGTGGACGTTGCTGCTTGTCATTGATTTGTTTCTTGGTTGATTTTTCTCAGAATACCGTTCCGTCGCTGACGATGTTCAGCGGAGGCGTGCCACCACGCAAGCGTTGTGCCAGCACCCGCCCCGTGGCCCAGGTGCCGCCTTCAAGAACGCAGGCGAGCGGCAGCCGGTCGGCGCCGATGTTCAGCGAGCTCCGCACCATGGGTGCGATCTCGTCGAGCAGTGCGACGGTGAGGGCGCGCCACTCCACGATGAGTTCATCGCCGGCCTTCCATTGTGCTTTGGCGGCAGACGGGTCTTTGAGCCGCAGCACGCCGGCGTCGATGAACAGGCCGCCGTTGCGGTACTCGGGCAGGCCGGTGAGCGCGTCGAGGCCGTGCACCTTCACGCCGGCCCATTCGAAGGGTTCGAGCAGCGAATAGGTGAGCCACTGCGAGAGCTTGTGGAACGGCATCCAGCGGTTGGTCATGCCGGGGCCTCGCACTTCCGGGTGGCGCCAGCAGTCGCCCAGCGCGATGGTGCCGATCGCGTTCGAGGCCGGCCAGATCTCCGAAAAGGACAGCAGCAGCTGCGTCAGGATGGAATGCGCGGCAATCTCGGCCGTCGGCGGCAGAGCCGGGCCGTGCGGGCTGATCAGCACATCGAACAGGCCGCCGGGCCGGGCGTCAGGACCGAACACCTCTGGCTGGGACGCGAGGGCCTCGCCCAGACGGCGCAGCACCATCACTCGGCCTTCGAGGCCGACCAGCGGATTCGCATCGGTGGCCTGGAACGCCGCGGCCAGTTGCGCCGATGTCAACGCCCGAAGACCCTTGGCGTCCACCCGCAAGGGATGCGCTGGGTCGCTCGAGAACAGACCCGACATGAAGGCGTGGAAGCTGGCCACACCCAAGCCTTCGGATCGGCCGAAGCGCTGGCCGCTGGCCTCTTCACTGAACTGCCACGCGGCGCCGGCGCCGGCATCGAGCAGCACGCTCACCACGGCCAGGTCGATCCAGGTGCGGGCGCGTTCCGGCCTGGACACGTCACCGAGCTGGTGGTCGAGTTCGGCCTTGCGGTCGATGCCTCCCGCCTCGAAATGGCGCCAGCGGCTGTGGTACGGAATGATGAGCTTCGGGTAGTTGCTGCGGGTGACGCTGGCCACTTCGTCGGCGGCATGCGCCAGGGCGGCATCGTCCACAGTGAACCAGCTGGACTGACCTGCACGCGCGCGCGCCAGCAGTGCGGCGGCGCGCTCGCGGATGGCGTGGGTGGTGCGCAGCACGGAGGCGACGCCTTCGGGGTTCAGTGTGTCAACGGCGGTGGAATCGATCGGGTTCATCTTGGTCACCTCAGCGGGTGGAAGTGAAGTGGAGTGAATTGAGGTCGAGCGCATTTGGCTGAGGCCCCGCGGGACGGACCGGGCCGGGCGGCGCTCAGTTCGAAAGGCCGCGTCCCTTGGCCTTCTTCAGTTCTTCGGCGTCGGGCACCAGGCCGGGCGTGAAGTACCCGGCGGCCATCTTGGCGTCCATTTCGACGCGGGCATCGGCGGGTATCAGGTCATCGGGAATGTTCACCCGTTCGCCGACCTCGATGCCGGAGTTGGTGATGGCGTCGTACTTCATGTTGCTCATCGACACGAGCCGGTGGATCTTGCGGATGCCGAGCCAATGGAAGACATCGGGCATGAGTTCCTGGAAGCGCATGTCCTGCACGCCGGCCACGCATTCGGTGCGGGCGAAATACTGGTCGGCGGTGTCGCCGCCAACCTGGCGCTTGCGGGCGTTGTAGACCAGGAACTTCGTCACCTCGCCGAGCGCCCGGCCTTCCTTGCGGGAATAGGCCACCAGGCCCACGCCGCCGCGCTGCGCACCCATGATGCATTCTTCGATGGCATGCGTGAGGTAGGGCCGGCAGGTGCAGATGTCGGAGCCGAACACATCGGAACCATTGCATTCGTCATGGATGCGCGCTGTGAGCTCGACCTCGGGGTTGGCCAGGTCGCGCGGGTTGCCGAAGATATAGATCGTCTGTCCACCGATGGGCGGCAGAAACACCTCGAGGTCGGAACGCGTCACCAGCTCGGGATACATGCCGCCGGTCTCTTCGAACAGGACCCTGCGCAGGTCGGTCTCCGAACAATTGAACCGGCGCGCCACCTCTGGCAGGTACCACACCGGCTCGATCGCGGCCTTGGTGACGAGCGCGGCGCCATTGGCCGTGAGAAATTTGCCGTCGGCCTTGAGCCGGCCTGACTGCAAGGCCTCGATCACCTCAGGCAGGATCACATGCGCCTTGGTGACCGCGATGGTCGGGCGGATGTCGTAGCCCGCGGCCAGCTCTGTCGCGAAGACATCGGCAACGAGGCCGCCCCAGGGGTCGAGCGAAACGATGCGGCCCGGTTCGCTCCACTGCGGATACGGTCCGATCACGTCGGTTGGCGCTGTGTTGGTGAGGTCGGCCTTGTGCTGCGGCGACAGCGCCCCCGCCGCCACCGCCAGTGCGCGGTAGATGCTGTAGGAGCCGCTGTGGGTGCCGATGACATTGCGGTGCGCGCGCTTGGTGGTGGTACCGACGATCGGCCCGCGCTCGGTGGCCGTGGCCGCGCCCCAACGGATCGGCAGGGCGCCGAAGCCGCCGGCATGCGAGGTCAGGCGAATGTGGCTCGGGTTCACCTTGCCGGTGGCGACGATTCCGGTCACCGTGGGTATCGTGTCAACCGGTGAAGACGTGGCGGGCAGGGAAGAGGAAGCGGAAGCGGAAGCCGTTGACGAAGAAGCGGGAACGACGGAATCGAGCGACATGGAGAATCCTCAAAAAATGCAATGTAACGGGGTGGTCCCCGTGTGACAAGTTTTCAGGATCAAGCCCAGCAAGCGGCGTGCCGCGAAGAATGCGGTTGCTTTCAGGCCATGCGCCGCGCAGGGTGGGATGAAGTTACCGCGGCCGGGGCAGCGGTCGATCAGCGCTTTCTGTTTGCGCGGCCGGACTTGAAGAGAAGGTCGATCAGCCAGCCCATGGCGATCAGGCCACCCCCCAGCACGGTCAACATGGCGATGGTGCTGTCACGCGCAGCCACCATGGCGAAGAGGGTCGTCAGGGCGACGGCCAGGATCACTGCAATGCGCAAGCCTCTCGCTTTCATGCAAGGCCCCGGCCAAAGAGCGCGAACTCTGCCGAGGCAGCTTGAGATCCGGCGTGCAGGAGACGCTGAAACGAATATTGGAGAGGACAAAACAAAGCAATCGATCGTGAAAAATACCTTTATTTAGTATACAAATTAAAACATCGCTCAACAGTGACGTTGGCCGCTCATCGCGTTAGTCCTGACAGGCTCAAGCCGAAACCAGCTGGGCAAAACGAGCCATGTCCACGTTGCCTCCGCTCACGATGATGCCGACCCGCGCACCCTTGAGGTCGATGCCGGCATGCTGCGCGCCAGCCAGGCTCAGGCAACCCGTAGGTTCCACCACCATCTTCATGCGCTCCGCGTAGAAACGCATGGCCTGCACCAGCTGCGCA
>JAQGNA010000220.1 GCA_028292075.1 Rhodoferax sp.
AAGGCCAGCGTCAACGCCACCGCGCCGATGATGCCGCCGTAGAAGTTGGTGGTGAGCGGGTCGTCCGCGGCCAGTCGCCGCGTCGCCACCTGGAAGCAGGCAAAGGTGAACGCAGTGAGCAGCCCCAGCGCCACGCCGACCGGGTCGAGCTGCGCCCCCGGCCGCACCACGATCAGCATGCCGGCAAAACCGGCCAGCACGCCGATCCAGCGGTGCAGCCGGTTGGGCTCGCCTAGCAGCCAGGGCGCCAGCGCCATCAAAAGGAGCGGCGCCAGAAAGTTGACGGCGGTGCCCTCTGCCAGTGGCAGGCGGCCCAGCACGGTGAAGAACAGAACCGTGGTCGCGATCATCAGCACGCCGCGCACCAGTTGGCCACCCGGCGATCGGGTGCGAAAGATGGCCCGACCGCGCCGCGGCACAACGATGGCCGCCATCAGAGCGACGTGCACGGAATAGCGGAACCACGAAACCATCAGCACCGGCACCCCGCCCAGCACCAGCAGCTTGCCGCTGGCATCAAGGGTCGACAGGAGCCACAAGCCGGCAATGTGCAGGAGGATGCCGCTGGCGGCCTTGGAAGCTTGGGGCGGTTTCACAGCGTAGGAGCATACCGAAGGCTTGCACGAGAGATCGGCGGCTTCGCCTTGCTGACGGCGCTAGCAGGCGGCATGCCCCAGCCTTGACCAGTAAAAAGTAATAGCGGAAGAATCAAAGCCAATCGGCGCTCAGCTCACATGTCATTGGCCATGAAGTTCGCTTCAGTTCTGCTCTTACAGCTGTTATTGATCTAACAATCAAATTTATTATTATTTAGCAGTTGATCGAATTGCCTGTAAATTAACGACTTGTTCTTCACAAAAAGCACCGGAACCGTCCACAAGTCGGGTGACCGGTCGGCCCCGCCTTCATGATCGAGCTCAGAGATATCGTCCAGACCTACCAGGGATCGTCCGGCCCTGTGGAGGCATTGCGCGGCGTCAGCCTCGCTGTCCGGCAAGGCGAGGTGTACGGCATCATCGGCCGCAGCGGCGCCGGCAAAAGCTCGCTGGTGCGGGTGATCAATCTGCTGAACCGGCCGACTTCGGGCCAGGTGATCGTGGGTGGTCGCGATCTCACCACGCTCGACGGCGATGCGCTCCGGGTGGCGCGGCGCGACATCGGCATCGTGTTCCAGCACTTCAATCTGCTGTCTTCTCGCACCGTGTTCGACAACGTCGCGCTGCCGCTCGAAATTGCCGGTTTGGGCAAGCAGGAAATCCGGGCCCGCGTGGAACCGCTGCTCGAACTGGTCGGCCTGAGCAAGCTGCGCGACCGCTTTCCGGCGCAAATCAGTGGAGGCCAGAAGCAGCGTGTGGGCATTGCCCGCGCATTGGCCAACCGGCCCAAGGTGTTGCTGTCCGACGAGGCGACTTCGGCGCTCGACCCTGAAACCACGCGTTCCATCCTCGATCTCTTTCGCCAGATCAACCGGGAATTCGGCCTGACGATCGTGCTCATCACGCACCAGATGCAGGTGATCAAGCAGGTGGCAGACCGCGTGGCCGTGATCGACGCGGGCCGCATTGTCGAGAGCGGCGCGGTGATCGACGTGTTCACCCGCCCACAACACGCCACGACGCGCAGCCTGATCGACGAGATCGTGCCGCAGGCGCTGCCCGACAGCGTGTTGGCCCGCTTCCGTGCGCTGCGGGGCGCGAGTGCGGCGACCGGCCAGCACAGCCAGCTGCTGCGACTTGCGTTTGCAGGCGTCGGTGCGGACCAGCCATTGCTTTCCGACGCGATCCGCCGTTTCGGCATCGACCTGAGTATTCTGCACGGCCAAATCGACGAGATCCAGGGCGAGCCATTCGGCACGCTCGCCGTGCTGGCCCGCGGCGCGCACGAACCCCTGCAGGACGCCGTGGCCTACCTGCGTGCCGCCGGCGTGACGGTGGAGGAGGTACACGAAGTGAACCGGCAGATCGCCCCGAAGGAAGCCCCGGCGCCCGCGCAGCGCCCAGCCGTGCTCGAGACCGCTGCTTTTGTCCAGTCAACCGCCGTGGAGCCCGCTGATGTTCGCTAGTTTTTCCCAGGCCCTGCTCGAGCTGTTCGTCAGCTCCCTGTGGGAGACGATCGTCATGGTTGGCATCTCGGGCCTGGTGGGCGCCGTCATCGGCGTGCCGCTCGGTGTGTTTTTGCGGCTGACCGACACCGGCGGCGTGCTGCAAAACGGCGCCGTGAACCGCACAGTAGGCGGCATCGTGAACGCGGTGCGCTCTACGCCGTTCATCATTTTGCTGGTCGCCATTATTCCGCTGACCCGGTTCATCACCGGCTCTTCCATCGGCACGGCCGCCGCCGTGGTGCCACTGACCATCGCCGCCGCGCCCTTCGTGGCCCGGCTGGTGGAGACGGCGCTGCGCGAGGTCGACCACGGTCTCATCGAGGCGGCGCAAGCCATGGGCGCGACCACCGTCCAGATCGTCTGGAAGGTGCTGCTGCCCGAGGCGCTGCCTGGCATCGTGGCCGGCCTGACCATCACCTTCGTCAGCCTGACCGGCTATTCGGCCATGGCCGGCGCCATTGGCGGTGGCGGGCTGGGTGACCTGGGCATCCGCTACGGTTACCAGCGCTTCCTGCCCGAGGTGATGCTGGCCGTCGTGCTGGTGCTGATCCTGTTCGTGCAGCTGGTGCAGAGCGGCGGCGACTGGCTGGTGCGCCGGCTGAGCCACAAATAAAAAATCGTTTCCATTCCCAAAGAGAGCTCTCATGCAAAAACGCATCCTGATTCAATCCGCGCTGGCACTGGTCGCTGCCATGGCCCTTGGCAACCCCGCCATGGCGCAAGACAAGCCGCTGAAGATCGGCGTCACCGCCGGCCCACACGCGCAGATCTTCGAGCAGGTCAAGAAGATCGCCGAAAAGGACGGGCTGAAGATCCAGGTCGTCGAGTTCAGCGACTACATCCAGCCCAATGCCGCCCTGGCCGCCGGCGACCTGGACGCCAACAGCTACCAGCACAAGCCCTTCCTCGACCAGCAGGTCAAGGACCGCGGCTACAAGCTCGTGTCGGTGGGCTACACCGTCAACTATCCGATCGGCATCTATTCGAAGAAGGTCAAGGACCTGAAAGATCTGAAAGAGGGCGCGCGATTCGGCATTCCGAACGACCCGACCAACGGCGGCCGCGTGCTGCTGGTGCTGCAGGACCTGGGCCTCATCAAGCTCAAGCCCGACGCCGGCCTGAAGGCCACACCGCTGGACGTGACGGACAACCCCAAGAAGCTCAAATTCGTCGAACTCGAGGCCGCGCAACTTGCCCGTGCGCTCGACGACCTCGACGCCTCTGCCATCAACACCAACTTCGCGCTGTCCGCCGGCCTGAGCCCCCAGAAGGACGCGATTGCGCAGGAGAACGCCAAGTCGCCGTACGTCAACATTCTGGTGGTGCGCGAGCAGGACAAGGACAAGCCCTGGGTCGCCAAGCTGGTCAAGGCCTACCACTCCGAAGAGGTACGCAAGTTCATCCAGACCGAGTTCAAGGGCGCGGTGCTGGCCGGTTTTTGATCCGTTTTTGCGGCGCTTAGTGCGCCAGTCCCAAAACAAGGGCCGCCCGCAACCGCCGGCGGCCTTTTTCATGGTCGGCAGCGAAGGCGCGGTCCGCGGCGGGGAGGATCAAAACGATATCGCGCAGGTGGCGTTGCGCCCGCAAAGACTTCAGGGGCTTGGCCTGCCGTCACAATGCCGCTTTGGACCACCTGCCCGCATCCGATCGACGCATGACCTTCACGCTTTCGCCCACGCTGCCTCAGGCACCGGCCACGCTGGCCAACCCCGCCCGCACCACCGCACCGGAAATCACCGGTTTCCACGCCCACGTCTACTTCGATGCCACCAGTGTTGCGAAGGCGCGCGCCCTCTGCGAAGCGGCCGCGGCGCGGTTTCCGCTGC
>JAQGNA010000232.1 GCA_028292075.1 Rhodoferax sp.
CCCGTCCCTGCGGGAAACCCGACGATGATGCGCACCGGCCGGCTGGGATAGGCGGTTTGCGCATGCAGGCCGGCGGATGCGAGCAGGGCGGCGGCGAGCAGCATTCGCCGCAGGGGAAGGTGGCGGCGGGTAGAAGCGAATGTGAACATGGTGGCGATGTCTCCGTAGGTTTTGTGCGGGAAGGCGGCCCGGCAGGCTTTGTGAGGCTGGCCGTGGCGTGGTGGTCGTGGTGCGTTGTCGTGGTGGGTTGTCGTGGCGAGCTCTCGTGGCGCTACAGCAGCTCAAAGAAGCGCATGACCACTTTGTCGGGATGGCGCATGCCGCTGCCGAAGAACATGCGTTCGGCCGTCCAGGCCAGCGCCGGCGATGCGGTTTCGAAGCTGGGGCTGCACTTGAAATAGATTTCGGCCGGTGGCACCGGCTCGCCGCGGGCCAGGCGCGCCATGGCTTCGGCCGGACCGGACCGCACGGCGCGGTTCTGCACATAGACGAGATCGCCGCCGTCGGTCTCGAGCACGTAGCGTGCGTCGAGCTCGGCCATGGTGGCGGTCACGATGAGCTGGAAGTCGGCGCCCCCCGTCAACACCCGCGCGTGCCAGCCGTCGCCCGTGGCGCTGCCACCGAGAATCGGAATGAGGCGGCGATGTCCACGGCTGGTGAGTCCCACCTCTTGCGGCACGCCCACCTCGACCTGCAGATCGGCGAAAAATCGGAAATGGGGTTCGATGTCGGCGGGCTTCATGGTCGGTCCTGTAGGGGCATGGCCTAGCGTAAGTCCGGGGTGAGAGGCCGCCTGTCATCCACGAAGATGACAGGCAAACCCTCGGTACCTCTAGGTACCTCTCGGTACCTCTCGATATTCTTCGTGATCCCGGTGACCCGATTCAAGCAACAGGAGACCCGCCATGAGGCAATGGCCATCGCCACGCTCGGCCACTTCGGCAATGCCCAACCCATTCCATGCGCCGGTGGGCGCCGGCGCGCAAGGCTTTGCAAGCACCGGTCAGGCGCTGGGCGGCATGATCCAGCGGCTGGGCGAGGATGGCTTCGAGGCGGGTGTCCTGGCCTCGCTACAGCCGTTGCTGCCGGTGGCCTCATGGTCGGTCTACCGCACCGGACCGCGCTGCCGGCCCACGTTGTTCATGTCGGCAAGCCTAGGTATTCCGGACACCACGCGCGAGTGCTGGTGGGCCTACCTGTCCGGCCCCTACCTGCACGACCGCACCTGGGGTGGGCCGGCAGGGGCATCGCAAGGCGCCCTTCAGAAGGCAGAGGTTCCGGCACCGGCCGCGCAGCTATGCCACATCACCGCACAGGAGGTGGGCGGCGAGCACCAGGCACGGGTGTACGAGGCGCACGGCATGGTCGAGCGGGTGTCCATCTTCGAGCCCGAGGCGGACGGCAGCCTGTTTGCCGTCAACTTCTACCGCCATCAGCACCAGGCACCGTTGAGCGATGTCCAGATCGGCGACTTCGAAGGGCTGGCGCCGGCCCTGCTTGCGCTGGCCCGGAAACACATTGCATTGACGCAAACGGGCCGGCCGGCAACGCCGCCGAACGCCTTGGCGAACGCCGTGGCAAATGGGGCGGCGAATAGGGCAGCAAATGGGGCGGCAAGTGCCGGGGCGGCAGCCGGTGTGGCGGCGCAGGGCTGGCCGCCGGGCCTGCACGCGATGGCGCCCGCCGTGCTGCGGGAACGCCTGCTGCAGGCAAGCGCCGGCCTGACGGCGCGGGAGCTCGACGTCTGCGTTCGCATGCTGCAGGGCATGACGCAGGAGGGGATCGCCTGTGACCTCGGCCTGAGCGTGCCGACGGTCAAGACCTACCGCAACCGCGCGTTTGCGAGGCTGGGTGGCATTCACTTTCGCAACGAGCTTTTCGCCCTTGTATGGCGCGGCAACGCCGTTGCCGCCGATGCGCACTGACGCGGCTTGATCGCAACCGTTCTTCTGTTGGAGACTGCGTTGACGCCGGGCTCAGCGCTGGCCCGCGCCCGGGTGTTCGCCCGCTGGCGACGGCGCGGCCGTTCCCCGCGCTAGCTTCTGTGCTTCGCTGTTGCGGAGCCATTCCTTGTGCGCCTTCCATGCCGCACGGCGCTCGACCGAAGCGCGCCTGCGTCGACGTATTTCAATGACGATGGCGACACCGATGATGGCCACGGCCATGACGGCCAAAATAATCCAACCGAATGATTGCAGCAAACCGCTTCCTTCCCTGAACGACACGACTCAGGGGAGCTTGCATTGCAAGGCGCTCAAGTTGAAGAGGGTTTTGTTGCATCGACGTGTCAGATAAAGACCCGAAACTCCTGGCTCGGCGTTGTTGTCTCTTGAAGGCAATCGCCGCAATACCGCACGCGGCCTCATTCCTGCCCCATTGCTGCACGACCGCGTGCTCGGCAACGTGAGTTGTCAGACCAGGCCGAACGCGCCCAGCGCCGCGCCCACGCCCAGCAGCCAAAGCAAGTGCAGCTTTGTGCGCCAGACCACCACGGCCGAGGCCGCGGCCAGCAGCCAAAGCGGCCAGGGCCGGATGTCGCCGTGGTGCACCGTGGCCAGCACCCAGCCCGTGGCCACCAGCAGCCCGACCACGATCGGGGCCATGCCCAGCTTGAACGCGCGCACGCCGCGCAGCTGCCGGTTGCGGTGGCCCCAGCGTGCCGCCAGCCAGGTGATGAGCGAGCTCGGGAGCAGGATGCCCAGCATCGTTGCCGCCATGCCGAGAAGGGCGGTCCACACGCCCCCGCCGGCATTCAGGCCCACGTTCCAGCCCATCAGCGCGATGAACAACACGTTGGGCCCCGGCGCGGCCTGGGCGATGGCGATGGAGGCGTTGAACTGGGTGTCGGTCAGCCAGTGGTTCTGGTCCACCAGAAAGCGGTGCATCTCAGGCGCCGCTGTGATGGCGCCCCCCACCGAAATCAGCGACAGCGTCAGGAAGTGACCGAAAAGGCTCAGCCACTCGGGCCAGCCCATGGCGAGGTGGAGCACCGGCGTCACGCAGCGTCTTTCGTCGGACCCAGACGGCGGTACACGAGCCAGCATGCCAGGCCGCCCAGAACCAGCAGCACCGGCAACAGCGGCCAGCGCAGCCAGGCGATGGCGGCAAAGCAGGCGGCGCCCAGCCCGGCGCACAGGGCCGGCCCCAGAGGGTTGGCCTTGAGTGCCGGAATCAGCTTGAGCCCGGTGGCAAGGATCAACCCGGCCGCCACCGCGCCCATGCCGCGCAAGGCGCCGGCCACGGCTGGCTCGCCGGCCATCTGCGAATAAGCCAGTGCAAGGATCAGCACCACGACGAGGGGCAGGGCGAGCATGCCTGCCAGGGCCGCAGCCGCACCGCGCCAACCGAAGTAGCGGTCGCCCAGCATGATCGCCAGGTTCACCACATTGGGGCCCGGCATGATCTGGGCAACCGCCCAGTCCTCGACGAATTCCTCGCGGGTGAGCCAGCGCTTTTTTTCGACGAGTTCGCGCTGCACCACGGCCAGCACGCCGCCGAAGCCCTGCAGCGCCAGCCAGGTGAAGGAAAGGAACAGGTCGCGCGGTGAGGAGGGGCTGGCCAGCTCGGCGCCCGGATGCGGCGGGGTTTGCATGGCGGGATTATCGCCAATGGATGCCGGATGCCGGATGCGGCGATGGCGGCACGGCCCGCGAGCGGCACCGGTCGCAAGCGCGCGGCACTCGCGGCGCGTCCACGGCATGTGTCATGCAAATGAAGGAATTCGGGCTCTTCAGTCGGCAGTATTCACCAGACGTTGACCGATGTCGCCGGTAGGCTCGGGCCATGGTTCGCCGTTGCGCCGTTGCGCCGTTTTGCAGGCACCGCGGGCGGCGTCGCTGGAGACCTCATGATCGAACGCACGCTTTTTGCCCGGCAGCACGAGGTCTTTCGCGAGCGCTTTCGTGGGTTCGTACAACAGGAGATCGCGCCCTACCATGCCGAATGGGAAGAGCAGGGCCATGTCGACCGCGTGGTCTGGCACAAGGCCGGCGACCACAATTTCCTCTGTACCGGCATGCCGGAAACCTACGGTGGAGCCGGCAGTGACAAGCTGCATGCGGTGGTGCTGCTGGAAGAGCTGGCGCGGGGCGGCTTCACCGGCATTGGTTACGCAATGCACAGCGAGGTCGTCGCGCCGTGTCTGCTGCGCCACGGCACGCCCGCCCAGAAACAGCGCTACCTGCCCCGGCTCGCGTCCGGCGACATGGTGGGGGCCATTGCGCTCGCCGAGCCCGCGGCTGGCTCGGACCTGCAGGCGATCCAGGCCACGGCCGTGCCCCAGGTCGACGGCAGCTTCGTGCTCAACGGCAACAAGACATTGGTCAGCAACGGCTGGCACGCCGACCTGCTGATCGTGCTGGCCCGTACCTCGGCCGGGACGAAGGGCCGGGGACTGAGCCTGCTCCTGGTGGAACGCGGCATGCCGGGCTTCAAGGTGGGACGCAGGCTCAAGAAGATGGGCATGAAGGCACAGGACACGGCCGAGCTGTTCTTCGACGATGTGCATCTGCCCGCTTCGCACCTGCTCGGCGGCGCGGCCCAGCGCGACAACGGTCTGGCCTGTGTGGCAGCGCAGTGGCCCTGGGAGCGCCTGCAGATTGCGGTCACCGCGGTGGCGGCGTCGCAGGCGGCCATCGAGTGGACGGTCGACTACGTGCTGGTGCGCAATGTCTACGGCCAGCCGGTGGCCGGCTTTCAGAGCACGCGCCACACCTTGGCGGCCTTGCAGACCGAAGTGCAGGTGGCCCAGGTTTTCGTCGACCGCTGCATCGAGCTGGTTCTGCGCGATGCACTCGACACGGCAACGGCGTGCATGGCCAAGTACTGGTGCACCGACCTGCAGTGCAAGGTCATGGACGTCTGCGTGCAGCTGTTCGGCGGCTGCGGTTGCCTGTGGGACTACCCCATCGCACGTGCGCATGCCGACGCACGGATGCAGCGCATCCATTGCGGCACGAACGAAATCATGAAGGAGGCAATCGCGAGCGGCATGGGGCTCGGGCATTGAGTCCGCTGCCTGCGGACCATGCCTGCGCCCTGCAGTGATCAGGCCATGCTAAGACCTTGCTCAGGCGGGCAATCAAGCGGTCAACAGACGGTCAAGCGCCGGTCGGGGGCGGCCAGCCAGCGTGGGTCGCCTGTCCGGAGGCAGTTCTCGAACAGCGGCTTGCTGAAAAAATAGCCCTGGATTAGGCTGATGCCGAGATCCTGCAGGCA
>JAQGNA010000247.1 GCA_028292075.1 Rhodoferax sp.
GGAAAAGCGCAGGCCCGACTTCTCGAAGGTGTAAGTCCGGCGTACCGGGCAGGCGATGCCGCGCCTTGGGGCCTTGCCCGGGGGTGACTATGATGCGGGCTTTCACGCGGGGTCCGCCCCGGGGGGAACTGCCATGTCGTATTTGCTGCTGATCGTCGAGCCACCCGGCCAACGTGCCGCCCGCACTGAAGCGGAAGGCCGCGCCGCCTATGACGGCATGCTGGCTTTCGCGGCCAGTTTGTAGACGCGCGGGGTGCTGAAGGCGGCCGAATCGCTGCAGAGTCCGGCCGTGCGGGTGCGCACCGGCGCAGGCCGGAGCCAAACCCTCGACGGCCCCTTTGCGGAAGCCAAGGAATTGATCGGCGGTTTCTTCCTTGTCGACTGCGCCAGCCGCGAGGAGGCGGTGGCCATCGCCCGCGAATGTCCGGCAGCCGGCTGGGCCACCGTCGAGGTGCGCGAGCTTGGCCCGTGCTTCATGTAGACCGACCATCAGGGTTTTCACGCAGCGCCCGGCCTGTCGAAAAGCGAAGGTGATGTTCGTCGTGGGGATGAAAGCCGAAACTTCTTCGGCACCGACCCGGGAGAAGCTGCCATGCGGTTCATGATCATCGTGAAGTCCATTCCCGCCTTCGAGGCCGAGCCGACGCCGGTGCCCAGCGAAAAGCTGCTGGCCGAAATGGGCGCCTACCATGACGCCCTGGCCAAGGCCGGCGTGCTGCTGGACGCGGCTGGCCTGCAGCCGACCCGCAAGGGCTGGCGCATCCGCTACGGAGGTGCCGATGGCCAGACTCGCACCGTGACCGATGGCCCCTTTGCCGAGAGCAAGGAAATCATCGCCGGCTACACCCTGATCCAGGTCCGCTCGCGCGACGAGGCGATGGAGTGGGCGCGGCGGTTTCCCAATCCCGTGGGCGAAGGGCAGCCCGCGGAAATCGAAGTGCGGCAGCTGTTCGAGATGGACGACTTTCCACCGGGCCCGTCGATCGACCGCATGAAGGACCTTGGCATCGGTGCCTGAGGCCGGCATGCAAGAAACAGCCGGCTGTCGCGGCTCCCCAACCCCAACCATCGAAAGGAAAACCATGCAACGCCAGATCTTCGTCAACCTGCCCATCAAGGACATGGAGCGGTCACAGGCCTTTTTCACCAGCCTCGGCTTCAGCTTCAACCCGCAGTTCACCAACGACCAGGGCGCCTGCATGGTGGTGAGCGACAGCATCTTCGTGATGCTGCTGGTCGAGCCCTTCTTCCAGACCTTCATCAAGAAGCCCATCGCCGACGCCACCAGGGTCACCGAGGTGCTGGTCTGCCTGTCCTGCGAGAGCCGGGCCGAGGTCGACGAATTCGTGACCAAGGCGCGGGCGGCGGGCGGCACCGTGCCGAACCAGCCGCAGGACCACGGCTTCATGTACGCGCATGGTTTCGAAGACCTGGACGGGCACATCTGGGAGCTCTGCTACATGGACAAGTAAGCATGTGGCGCATCGCCGGGCTTGCGAACTTCGTGCGGCCACACGGCGCTCGGGAGGCGGGATGATGTCGTCGTCAGCAACCCATGAGGCCATTGCCGCCGTCTGGCGCATCGAGTCGGCGCGCATCGTGGCCGGGGTGGCGCACCTGGTGCGCGACATCGGCCTGGCCGAAGAACTCGCGCAGGATGCCCTGGTGGCCGCGCTCGAGCACTGGCCCGCCCGAGGCGTACCCGACAACACGGGTGCCTGGCTCATGGCCACGGCCCGAAACCGGGCGCTCGACCACCTGCGGCGGCAGAAGGTGCTGCAGGGCAAGCTCGATCAGATCGGCCACGACCTGGAAGCCCGGGAGGCGCTCACCGTGCCCGATTTCACCGACACCCTGGACGCCGCCCGTGCCGACCGCATCGGTGACGACTTGCTGCGCCTGATCTTCACGGCCTGCCATCCGGTGCTGTCGACCGAAGCCCGCGTGGCGCTCACGCTCAAGCTGCTGGGCGGGTTGACCACGGCGGAGATCGCCCGCGCCTACCTGGTTCCCGAGCCGACCATCGCCCAGCGCATCGTGCGGGCCAAGCGCACGCTGAGCGAGGCAAGCGTGCCGTTTGAACTGCCGCGGAACGATGCGCTGGCCGAACGCCTCGGTTCGGTGCTCGAGGTGGTCTATTTGATCTTCAACGAAGGCTATACCGCCACCACCGGCGACGACTGGATGCGACCCGAACTGGTCAGCGAAGCCCTGCGCCTGGGCCGCATGCTGGCCGAGCTTGCACCTGCCGAGGCCGAGGTGCATGGCCTGCTGGCGCTGATGGAATTGCAGGCCTCGCGCACCGCCGCGCGGGTGGACGGCGGCGGCAGGCCGGTGCTGCTGCAGGCGCAGGACCGAGGCCGCTGGGACCACCTGCTGATACGCCGCGGCCTGGCGGCGCTGGTCCGCGCCGAAGTAATGGGCGGCGAGCGGGGGCCTTATGCCCTGCAGGCCGCCATCGCCGCGTGCCATGCCCGCGCACATGCGGCCGAGAACACCGACTGGGCCCGCATTGCCGCGCTGTACGCGCAGCTGGCCGAGGTGGCGCCGTCGCCGGTGGTCGAGCTCAATCGCGCCGTGGCGGTGGGCATGGCGCAAGGCCCGGCCGCCGGGCTGCAGGTGCTCGAGCAGGTGAGCGCCGACAAGTCGCTGCGCGGCTATCCGTGGCTGGCCGCGGTGCGGGGCGACCTGTTGGCCCGCCTGGGGCGAAATGCCGAAGCGCGCGATGCCTTTGCGCAGGCGGCGGCCCTTTCAGGCAATGCGCGCGAGCGGGCGCTCATGCTGGAGCGGGCGGCTGCGCAGGGGGCTGCACTGGGGGCAACGCCGAGGCCAACGTGTGCGCCTGGCAGCGAAGGCGGCCCGCCATGAGTCATCCGCTGGTGACCGTGGAGTTCGCCCCCAGCCTGCGCCGCCACGTGGAATGCCCGCCGCAGCAGGTGCCGGCCGGCCCTCTGCGCCAGGTGCTGGCGTCGGCGCTCGCAGCCGCACCGCCGCTCGGTCACTACATCTTCGACGACCAGGGGCAGGTGCGCCAGCACGTGGCCGTCTTTGTCAACCAGACCATGCTGCGCGACCGGCGCCGGCTCGAGCAACTTCTTTCGGGCGGTGACCGGGTGCTGGTGATCCAGGCACTCACCGGCGGATGACTTGCCGGCCCCGGGGTTTCGATGCAGCCTTCAGGAGACTTCCATGCAGACATTGCTCGCAGGCACCCGCAAGGGCCTTTTCGTGGCACGCGGCGAAGGCGCCGACTGGCACATCGACGCGCTGCATTTCGCCGGCGAACCGGTGACGCAAGTGCTCGCCGATCCGCGCGACGGCGCCTGGTACGCGGCGCTGCGCATGGGCCACTTCGGCGTCAAGCTGCGCAAGAGCACCGACCAGGGTGCAAGCTGGCGCGAGCTTGCGTCGCCCGCATTCCCGGCCAAGCCGGCGAGTGGCCCCTGGTCCGACGACCCGACGCCGTGGAGCGTCGACATGGTGTGGTCGCTGGCCGCCGGTGGCGCCCACCAGCCTGGCCGCCTCTGGGCCGGTTGCCTGCCCGCAGGCCTGTTCCGTTCAGATGATGGAGGCGACAGCTGGGCGCTGAACGAGCCGCTGTGGCACGAGCCCCGCCGGCTCGGCTGGTTCGGCGGCGGCTACGACCAGGCCGGCATCCACTCCGTGCTGGTCGATCCACGCGATGCCTCGCACCTGACGCTGGGCATCTCCTGCGGCGGCATCTGGCAAAGCCGCGACGATGGCGCGCACTGGTCGCTCACCGCAAGCGGCATGCGCGCCGACTATGTGCCCGCCGAAAGCGCCGATGACGGCAACACCCAGGACCCGCATTGCCTGGTGCAGTGCCGCGCCGCGCCCGACCACCTCTGGGTGCAACACCATGGCGGCATCTACCGCTCGAACGATGGCGGCCAGGCCTGGCAGGCCATTGCCGCGCCCGAGCCGTCGGGCTTCGGCTTCGCGGTGGCCTGCGACCCGCGCGATCCGGCCCGTGCGTGGTTCGTGCCGGCCGAGGCCGACACCTGCCGCATGCCGGTCGACGGACGGATGGTGGTCACGCGCACCGACGACGGCGGCGCCACCTTCCAGGTGTTCGGAGACGGGTTGCCCGCGTACCACGCCTGCCACCTGGTGTACCGCCATGCGCTCGATGTGTCTGCCGACGGCACGGCGCTGGCGCTGGCGTCCACCACCGGAGGCCTTTGGATCAGTGCCGATGCGGGGCAGGGCTGGCAGGCGCTGTCGCGTGACCTGCCGCCAGTGGCCGTGGTGCGCTTCGTGAACCCGCCAACGCAGGCGTAACCCTGGCCATGGCAAGGCGGGCGAGCCCGGCGCCTTGCCAGCGGATCAGGCCGGTACCGACGCGGCCGATGGCCGGTCCCAATGCCTGTGCGCACCGATGGCGCGGATGAAGGCCTGGGCCGTGTCGACGGCGCTTTCCGGCGAGCCGATGCCCAGCACCACGCC